>JBBRMZ010000030.1:0-28415 GCA_038230555.1 Chitinophagales bacterium | reverse complement strand
GAGGTCAAACTAAAAGGGCCCTCAAAAACGCCTTATTCAAAACGGTTTATAGATGAATATCCAAAAAGGCAGACCGGTGTTTATCCACTTTTGCTGGTTTTAACCCATTATTCGCATAATTTGTTCATAGCCAATTAACCACTTTTATTTTCCATTAAATATAAACTCTTTCCCGCTGATTAACGGCGAATAACTCAATTAACTTTAAACGTTTTGCGCTCGACCCCGACCCCCGTAATGGTCAACGATTTCCATTTGGACGGCAGTTTGGTTTTCAGTTGCACGATACCGGCGTCCGTAATATCCAAGCCTCCGAAGCCGTTGAGCAGCGTTTGTAAAAAACCGCCCGCGCCTGTGGCAAAATAAGGATTCGTGCCGCCCGCCGTTTCCGACAATACGCCGAAAGGAGGAACCTCGTTCGGCTGGTAAGATTGTAAAAAATACTGGTAGGCGGCGTCCGCTTCACCCCGCCGGGCATGAAGAATAGAGAAAATGGCCTGCGCCATGGCCGGACTATGACCCGGTCCTAACACGCGGTCGCCCAAAACTTTTTCATAATAATCAAGGTCTTTTTTGACGCTTGCGTCGTCGCTCACTACTTTTAAAGGATATGACAACAAATTGACGTCGGTTTGTTTGATTGGTTCGCCCTTGTAGATCGCATATTCGCGCGTGACGCCGTCCGGGAAATGATGGATAGTCAGGCCGTCCGCCGTTTTTTTCCAGTCGGGGTTGGGAGTCAGTCCGAGTTCCGTCGCCGCCTGCGCAGCGTACCCCAACACTTCTTTAGCGATTCCGTTGGTGAACGCGTTATCGTCCACGTTCTCCGCCCATTCGTCGGCGCAGACCACGTTGTTAATGTGGTATTTTCCGTCTTTGCCCGTCTCTACGCGGCTGACCCAAAAGTCGGCCACTTCTTTCAGGATCGGGTAGCCGCGCGACCTCAACCACTCTTTATTCTTGGTGATCTGGTAATATTTCCATTGCGCGTATCCTACGCAGCCCGTAATGTGTTGTTCAAACGGACCCGACAACGCCCATACGGGGCAGGATTCCTGACCGGAATCGTCGCCTTCCCACGGGTATTTAGCGCCTTTAAATCCATAACTCGAAGCGTTGGATTTGGCTTTTTCCAGACCGACAAACCGGTATTCCAAAGCCGATCTCGCCAGCTCGGGGTGTAAAACAACCAAGGCAGGATACATCCATAATTCGGTATCCCAAAAAACGTGGCCGTTATAACCCAAACCGGATAAACCCATCGGCGAAAGACTATAAGCCGTTCCCTCGCGTATAAAAGAATAAAGATGATAGAGCGCGGAATGAACGTCTCGCTGCGCCTGCGGGTCTCCTTCAATCTGAATATCGCTGGACCAGAGTTGATCCCAGGCCTCGCGGTGTCGCTGTAGCAGGCGGTCTTTTTTTTCAAGGGCGGCGACGATGGTCATCCGTTCGGCTTCGTTTTGCGGGTCCGTGGTTTGGGCGGTCGAAATGACCGATCCGACGATACTGAAGCGGTAGGTTTCCCCGGCTTTTAGTTTTATCCTGAATTTGATGAGGTGGCGGTTATTGTCCCATTCTTCGTGAATGACCTGCGGTTCGGAACCGTGCGCTTCTTCAAACATAAAGGTATTGGAGGCCGCGAGCGTTAGTTTACCCGTCGGGCTTTTAGCGACGGAGGTCATCAGTGATATTTTAATATGGGGACGGTCGATTTCCGCGTAAAAGTTATGTACGTCCTTGAGGTTGTCGGGCGATTCCATGATGCTCGCCGGGGTGATCTCGCAATCTTTGAGCGCTTTGACCTCGCAAAGGATCAGGGCGGTATGCGGCAGATGGCGTAACGCCATCATTTCCTGTTTAAAAGAAAGCGTATTCCCGTAATCGAAACGGGTGGTCATCGACGCGGCTTTCATGTCAAGCGTCTGCGCGTAATGGTTGATATCTTTTTGCCCCAGCCGGTTTCCATCCACTTCGAGGTACATATTGGCAAAACTGAATACTTTCATAATATTGCTCACCCGGCCCCGGCCGTAAGTATCGAATGCGCCGTTCAGCACCACGTCTTTTACTTCAAAAGGCGTAGGCGAAGAGATCAGCCCGATCATCCCGTTAGCGACGGTCGCGCCGTAATAATGAGTCGGATCTATGTTGTTGGCCTCGATGCGCCAAGGGTCCTGAGCGGCGGCGGTCAAAGAGAAAGAGACGCTGATAAAGAGAACGAGTTTTTGAATCGACATAAACTAAAAAAATAATAGGTTGGATAAATTTGGTTGCCAACGAGTGTGGAGACTGGCAACAATGATACTCAATTTTTTAGAAAAGGCGTATAAAATATTCCCTTTGGCAATATTTTTGTAAAACATAAAGCGTATAGCCTGCATTGCAGGCGCACTCCCCTGCCTAAGTTTTTTCTTCAAGCGTTTATGCCGACCCGCGAAGGTCTGCTTAGCGACTTTTCACGCGCGCTTTAAGCGCTATAACCCAAAACCCGCTCACTCGCTGAAAATGATAAAGAATATATTACCTTTTTTCTTCTTCGCCTTTTTCCTCCCGGCCTTTCCAACAATCGCTTCTACTTTAGCGCTAATGGATACCGTCCCTTGCGGCGTCCTGACCGACATGGGCGTTGTGCGCATCTCTCCGTCCGACTGTAGGGAAGCGGCCCGGTATTGCATCGCCCAAAGTCCGCAAATCGACAGTTTTAAACGCTTATATTCCGTTACAGACAATGGAACGCTCTATACGGACTCTTTAAATGGTTGCCGTTTTGATAGTTTATATGCCTACGCTTATTATACCGCGCCCGGCCAGGGCGCCCGCGGACCTTACCAATTGGAATATTGGGCGGTGAACGGGGCCGAACACCATACCGCTTTTAACGGCGTTCAACAATTATTAGACTCCCTCAATCATTGGGATCCTAAAGGAATTTGGAAACTGGATACCCCGTCTTTTTCCATTTATGGCGGTTCAGCTTCCAATACCTACGATCATTTGATTATTTCCCAGGGCGAAGGCGTTTTTTACTCGAAAGTAACCATTGAGAAAAATTTCCATTACAGTCCTCGCAGCGTTGGACTGAATTTCCGTTTCGGTAATCACCGTGTCGTTTTAAAAAACCTTCAGTCGGGCTGCGCCGATATTTTGTTGTTGAGCGTTGGCTGCGCGGGCGATTATCTTCCGTTCGCTTTCGACGACCGCGCCTCGACGCGAGGCCGTCAACCTGTTCCGGTCTCTGTTGTTGCAAACGACGTCCTGAACGGCGCGCTTGTTAGCCTGCGCGTCGTGAAGGCGCCCGCCCGCGGGACGGCGTCCGTTTCTGGCGCCCAAATTATCTATCTGTCCGCTTCCGGTTTTTGCGGCGGGACGGATACTTTCCGGTACGCGGTTTGTAATTCGATCGGTTGTGATACGGCCTCCGTTTTTATTGACGTTCTCTGCGATACGATGGTCGTAGTCCGTCGCCCGCCCCTTGCCCGTCCGGATACGGTTTTGCTGAATAAGACCGGCACGGCGCTTATTTCGCCGCTAGCCAACGATTCGTTGTACGGACCGCAGGTTGGTTCGGTCCGAATTTTACAGCCGCCCCTGCACGGGATCGCCTATGCTGTCGGCCCGACCCTGATCGAATATGCCGCACTGAACGAATCCTGCGATCCCGATTCTTTGCGTTACCTGGTATGCAACGGCGTCGGCTGCGATTCCGCGTGGATCTTTATTTCCGCGAATTGCAGCGATACGCTGTTTGTTTTTACGGCCTTTTCGCCCAATGGCGACGGGGTCAACGACTTTTTCTTTATCCGTAATATTGAACGTTATCCAGACGCAGCGGTGACCGTTTTTAACCGTTGGGGCGCGCGCATTTTCCAGAGAACCGGCTACAAAAACAACCGCTCCGACGCCTGGGACGGAACCTGGAACGGAGCAAATCAGCCCGACGGGATTTATTTTTATATGATTGAAACGGCTGCGGGTTTGCGTAAGTCGGGATATGTAGAATTACGGCGATAAACAGCATTTTCCGCTTTGCAATTAATATGGATTGACTATTTTTGGGCGCAAGTAAGGCGTTAAAAAGTATTCGTTGCTGTTCTTTGAGCGCCTCTGTCCAAACATATTATGACTAACGACTCTGCCATTCCGCAAATTCACGACAAATTATTCAAATCCGTTTTCCAGGTTGACGAAACCGTCGTCGATTTTTTGACTTATTTTATGGACGCCGACGTTGCCGTGAAGATTAGCGTGGAAGCCCTTACGCTGGATAATACGCATTATGTTTCCAGCCAATTAGCCGAATTGGTTTCCGACGTCGTTTATCGTTCCATCTGGACGCCGGAAATCCCAAATTCATCCGTCGCGTTGCTATTCGAGCACAAGAGTTTCCCCGACCCGCTTACGTTAGAACAACTGACGTTTTATAAATCGGCCATCTGGGCGACAGACCGAAAGAATAAAAGGCCGCCCTCGTTAGTGATTGGGGTTGTAATCTATCATGGGAGAAGACGTTGGGAAAAGCCGTCGTTTTACGACATTTTTGAGCACGCGCCAGAAGAAGCAAAAAGGTTTATTCCCCATTCGGACTATATTTTCATTTCGGTTCATGAAATCCCGGATGAACTGATTTTGTCGATTAGTCCTTTCTCGTTACTGGGAGCCGCTTTTTTGCTTATGAAGAAAGTGGACAATCAGGATTTTATCTTCAATCGTTTTGCTTTATTTTTCGAGTTCATAGAAAATCGACCAGAAAGGAACGATTTTTTGTATATTTTTGTAGAGTATTTAAGGAGGTTCGCACCGTTGGAGCCTATGGAATTCAAACAATTAGTTCAAAAAAATTTATCTTTTAAGATGCAAGAACAAGTCATGACCGCCTACGAAACGGTTTCTCAAATTGAAAGAAGGGAAGCCAAAGCGGAAGGAAAAGCGGAAGGAAAAGCGGAAGGAAAAGCCGAAGGAAAAGCCGAAACGCTCCACGAAAATATCGAACGACTTTTGCTAAAAAAACTACTTACCGAGGAGCAAATTGCCGACGGACTCGAGATCTCTTTAACCTTGGTGCGTAAAATTCGGGAGAAACTGATTCAAAGCGGCCAGTTAATGATTTCTGACAATTAAGCTTTCTTTATTTAGCCGATTTTTCCTCTTTTTTCATCTTTTCCGGCGCGGCCTGCGGCGTCTTTGAAGCCCCTGCTTCTCCTGCTTTTTTAAGCGCCTGTTCCGCTTTCCGTTTTTTTCCTAATTTTTCATACAACTGTGCGAGCGTCTTATACTGTTCGGGGTCTGGATCTTTTTGCGCGGCTTTTTTAGCCCAGCAGACCGCTTTTTGCAAATAAGGCTTTTGGTCGATCTGCTCGGAAAAGGTGCGGGCGGTTTCGGAAAGTTCCTCCGGGCGGTCGTCGTATTTATTGAAGTAATCGACGGCGGCCTGAGCATAACCCGCGCGGTCCCCTTTCATACGGTTCCAGGTCATGCGATAATTCGCTTGTTTACGCGGCGCTTCGACGGGGCCGTAGGCGAGGGCAATGATTGAATCCGCCTCGCTGAGGCGTGGAAGATCGTGGTCGTCGGTCAAGCGCTCGGCGGCAATGGTCATAATGCGGACATTGGCTTCTTCTTTGCCGTATTGTTTCTGAAATTCCGCGCGGTGGCCGGCCATGTAAACATACATACAGGATTGGGGAATCTCGGCAAACCGGTAAATAAAATCGCGGTTGTCCGGGGTCGACCAGTTAAACTGGGTTTGTAAATATTTCTCGGCGACGACTGTGCGGCGCGGGTCAAGCGTTTCAAACAGTTTAAAAGAATAATCTTTCAGGAACACGGGACTACGGTCGCCTTTGTTGAACCGGTCGTCCAGCGCGCCCGTGCGCTGCGAAACGTCGAGCGCGGTTTTACCCAGTTCAAGAAATTGGTCGGCGTCGTGGAATCCGACGGCCCGATGGACGGCTTTGCCGTCGGACTGCACAAATAAAAAGGTCGGGTATGCGTTGATGCCCAGTTGCTTTGCCAGCCCGGGGCCTTCCCCTTTTTCCATATCCACCTTGACGGCGACAAAACGGGCATTATAAAAATCGCCAACTCCGGCCTGCGGGAAAATCTGCGCGTTCATCATTTTGCACGGGCCGCACCAGGAAGTATAAGCGTCCAGGAAAATAAGTTTATTTTCTTTTTTTGCCCGGACGACGGCGTCTGTCCAGGATTCATGTATAAAATGAATCCCTGCGCTGTCGGTCGTCTGGGCGGCCAAACGGACAAAAAACAGCGACAGGCATACAAGAAGTATATTTTTCTTTTGCATAGCTATTAATTTTAAATGGCAAAGGCGTCGAGTCGCTTAAGCAAGTAATTCAACAGAGTAAAAATAGAGGTTTATTTTTAAACGGGGGAGGTTATTTTTTAATACGTAGAAAAGCGGTCGCAAGTTCCAAACCTGCTACCTGGGCCTGCATAAAATTGAATAAATTTTCATAAGCGCCCTGGGCATACTGCAAAAAAGCGGACGCCTGACCGTAAACGGCGCGCGTTTGGAGAGCGTTAATATAATAGTAGCCGTCTAAAAAATTCCGTATACCGCCGGAGACAATTATTTCTTTACAGGCAACCCGGTCGCCCAATTCGATCAGCAGCAGGTTGGTCAGGCCGGTCATTTCCTTTGCCGAATGGCCGATCAGCGCAAGCGGACCGAAGATCGCCCGTTTTTCAGCGTCGCCGCGCAACAGTTCCAGTTTGGCAAAGTTGGTTCCGCCGGAGGCGGCAAATTCAATGGCCGCCAACGGAAGTTGGAGCAGCGCTTTCAGGGATTCGTAGCCGAAGCCCTGGCCGACCTCTTTTACGATAATTGGATAATCGGCAAAGCCCAAAGCGGTTTGAATGGTCTCGATGGGCGCGGCGCGGAAACGGTCGCCTTCAGGCTGCAGCCATTCCTGTAGGGGGTTGACGTGAATGATCAGGCCGTCCGCGCGAAGGCGGTCAAGCAGGCGGCGTATCTGGCCGGTTTCTTTGCGGTCGATCATTTTTTCGACCTGCGCGACGCCGAGGTTGGCGTAAAGGGGAAGATCGTCGCCTACCCACTTGCGGACGTCAAAATCTGAAAAATATTGGTCGCTGTAGAGCAGTTGGCGGCAAGAACCTAACCCCATGCCGATCCCGAAATCTTTGCAGGCCCGGGCAAGGTTTTCATTGATGCGGCCGGCCAGGGCCGATCCGCCGGTCATGCTGCCGATCCAGATCGGCGCGCGTAAAGTTTTTCCCAAAAAAGAAAAAGGGGGCAGCGAGCCGCGCTGCGGATGGGGGGCAAGCATAGGTTCGTAATAGAAACGGTCGTCGGCGTCGGAAATTTGCGACTGAAACGCCAGGGCGATATGGTCGCGCTTGCGGGAAGCGGCGGTGGGGTCGTCCGTTAAAACAGGCGTCGTTAATTTTTCCATAAGTAACTTTAAAACCAAACTTTACAACCTTCCGTGCAGTTGGTGCAAATATCAATCTTATCCCTTCCCTGTAGCAAAGCGCCGCGAAATTGTTGATAAGCGGCCCCCTGCCAAAGAGCGGCAAAACTGGTTTTTTTAAGATCGCCCAGGCGATAGGTAGCGTCCTTATCGAAACAACAGGGAACAACGAGGCCGTCCCAGGTCACGACGCAGGAGTGCCACAATTTCCAGCAATGGTTCAGCAGTTTATTTTTCACTTTCCAGGTTCCGTCGGATTGTTGTTTATACCGGGCATATTTTTCAATGGTCGGGATCAGGTCGTTGCCGTGTTTGTACTCGTAGACCTGGGCTGTTTTTAGCTTTACTTCGTCCACGCCGATCTCTTTGGCCAGTCGGTATACTTCCGGAATTTGGCTTTCATTGGGTTTCACCACCAGAAACTGGAAAATAATGTGTGGCGTTTTGGAATTAAGTTGTTTTTTCCATTTCACCACGTTGCGGGCGCCCTGAAGGACGTGGTCAAGTTTCCCTTCTTTGCGATATTGTTCATACACTTCCTGAGTTGTTCCGTCGACGGAGATAATGAGGCGGTCTAGACCGGATTCGATGGTTTTGCGCGCGTTTTCGTCGTTCAGGAAGTGGGCGTTGGTGGAAGTGATGGTGTAGACCCCTTTTTCATGCGCATGGCGCACCATTTCTAAAAATTTAGGGTTGATATAAGGTTCGCCCTGAAAATAGAAGATTAAATACATCAGGTCGCGGTGCAGTTCTTCCATCGTCGACCGGAAGAAATCCTGTTTAAGATTGCCGGTGGGCCGCGTAAAGGAGCGCAAACCAGACGGACATTCGGGGCATCGGAGGTTGCAGGCGGTCGTAGGCTCAATGGAAATAGTAAAAGGCATCCCCCATTGCGTCGCTTTCCCGGTCCATTTGGTCAAATAAAATGACGAAACGACCTTGGCGGCGTTCCAGACGCGGCGGGCCGTCAGTTTAGACGCAAAATTAAGCGAATCAGAAAAGTAGAGTCTATTCATGGCGGCGCGTCTGCGTTATTGGACTTTTTTGGTCGGTCGTCGTCCATCTAAACGCGGAGACGCGGTTAATGTTTTACGCAGACCATGACAAAAGCGGGCGGTATATTGAGCGGGATGAAGCGGATGGATAAATTGCCAAAAATGGTCTGGTACATTCTTTTAAGAATCGTCGCATAGTGAAACTGTATATATGAGCCGCCTACTTTAAGCCCTTTAAAAGCGCTCCGCACGATCCGGTAGGAACAGTCGCGCGGTAAAGCGATGAAAGGAATACCGGAAATGATATAATCGGCGTCCGGCAACCCATTTTGCTTCAAATAACCGTCCAAAAACTCGGCGGAATCTTCGATCAGGATCAATCGGGAGTCGTTAATTTCCCGCAGTAATTTGCAAAACATAGGATTGATCTCAAAACAAAGCAATACGGCGTCGGGTTTCATTTTGGCCAGGATGCGTCGCGTCAGCGTTCCGTCGCCTGCCCCCATTTCAACGATCACATTAGCTCTTGAAAAATTAACCGGGCGGAGCATTCCCGCGCAAAGGTATTTTGAACTGTGCGCGACCGCGCCGGTCGTCCGGATAGTGCGGACTCCTTCTTTCAAAAAAGATAATCTATTCATGTTTGAAATCAATCTATATTCCGCCTGAATGACCGCGCCGGTTGGCTTCGCAAAAAAACGTCGGCGCAAAAGCGAAAGCGCGGAATATGCTCTTGCAACGCAAAGGTAGTCAATGTTATTTCTACATTAAATAAAAATCGACGTAGCGGAAAGATATGATCAATTATGTTTAATGCAAATAATGGGTTGAAAAAATTAAAAAAGGACGCCGCTGCGATAAACCCTAAAATCAGAAACAAATACAACGGGAGCATAACCCCTTTTGTCCCCTAAAGCCCGACTCGGATGTCCGTTCAACCTTAATAACACTCCGTTTTCGAAAACCCCTTGAGTCATATATAATCCCTATATAAGTCAGGTATGACCGCCCCCTCAGATTATATTCGGTTTGGGAATAGGTCGAAGGAATAGGCGCCTCTAAAACGCCTTATTCATCATGGTGTAGAGTTGGATATCTCGCCAAAAGGTAGCCCGGCGACAAACCGCTTTTGCTGGTTTTTAATCCATTGTTCGCCTGTTTAAAGATATTTTAAGGCGCGGCAGGCTAGACAGCTTTCTCATAGGAAGCGGCGCCGTTAAATGACGACTGAAAAAAATCCATAACGTAAATTTTTGGATTAAAAGTTTTAGGTAAAAAATTTGGATAATAGAAATAGGATGTAATATATTTGCTTTCTTATACGAGCCGCAGATTTTCTCCGGCTGGCTGTGCTATTCTTGATAGAAACCTGTTTTTATTTAAAGCGGACGCAAATAACGCCTGTTTATAGAGTCGTCGCCCGAAACTTTCTTTTATTTCAATACGTAGCATTCTAACTAAACGTTAAACTATAATTAGAACGTTTTTTATAACCCTTCGTTTAATTTTTACCCGCCAATCCAAAAGGCGCATTCATTTGTATCTTCTGACTATTTTTTCGCGCTTATTCTTTTTAAACAGAACGAATTTATTTGAATTGATCACGTTATTTTTTTAAACGGGATCTTTTTTTATTCAGTAACGCGCAATTTAAGTCATGTACCAGCCGATGCCGTTAGAACAGGATTCGTTTTTTCAAAATTATTTCAACGCCATTCCCGCCCCTATGGCGGTGTTGGATATGCAGCTTAAATTTGTGCAGGTCAATGAGGCTTATACAAGAACCATTGGTTACGCTATTGAAGATTTACAGGAGAAAACAGTCTTCGACGTGATTCATCCCGATGATGTGGCGCAAAATGCAGATATGCTCCGCCAGTTGTCGGCCGGCGAAATAACAAATTTTATTATTGAAAAACAGTCCGTTAAAAAAGACGGGTCTGTTAGCTGGGTAAAAAACAACGTGACGCTCGTCAGGGACGCGCAAGGAAAACCCTTTCGCATTATTACCCTCATCGAAGACGTCGGGCCCGCGCGCCAGACGTCGCTGGCGCTCCAGGCGGTAGACCGGCAATTCAAACAAATGCTGGATTTTATGCCTCAACTGGCCTGGACGGCGCAGCCCGACGGATCGGTGGATTATTATAATAAAAGCTGGTATGATTATGCCGGAACGCCGGATAACTACGGAAGCCGAAACTGGAGCAAGCTGCTCCATCCCGACGACGAGGCGGCGGCTATGGAAAAATGGAATGCCTGTATAAAAACCGGCGAGCCGTACCAGGTCGAATACAGGTTTGCGAACTTAAAAAATCCTGGCGCCTATCGCTGGTTTTTAGCAAAAGCGGCTCCGATCCGCGACGAAACCGGAAAGATCGTCAAATGGTTTGGAACAAATACGGACGTGGACGATATTAAAAGGATCGAACAAACGCTCCGGGAAAGCGAAGAACGATTCCGCCGACTGGCTGAAGAAACAACCATTTTCGTTTGGACTTCCAATTCGCAGGGTTTGATGGATTATATTAATCCCCGGTACGCCAATTTTATCGGTTACGAGCATGGTATGGATTTTACTGAATATTTATTCAGGGAAGTAATTCACCCCGACGATTTAGAGCATATTATCGAAGTACTTAGACACGCTTATCAAGCCCAAACTTCTTATTCCCTGGAAGCGCGTATTAAAGAAAAAAAAACCGGAGACTATTGCTGGCATTTATTCAAGGCCGCGACAAGGCTACATAACGACCTATTTGCCGGATTTGTAGGGACGGGTATTGATATCCATCTTCAAAAAACCTATACGCTTGAATTAGAGCGGCGGGTCGCAGAACGTACCGTTTCGCTGGAAGAAGCAAACCGGCAGTTGTCCAGCTCCAATAAAGAACTGGAACAATTTGCTTATACGGCGAGCCACGATCTACAGGAACCGCTCCGAAAAATCACAGTTTTTGCAGGTATGATGACGCGCCGGAGCGACGACTTGAGCGAGCAGAATAAACAATATCTGCAAAAAATCATCGCCTCCGCAGAACGGATGTCTAACCTCATCCGGGACGTGCTTCAACTATCTCGGCTCGCCCGCGCTAAACAGGTATACGAACCCGTCGACCTGAACAGATCCTTTCAAAACATCAGGGAGGATCTCGAAATCACGGCGGATCAAAAAATGGCAAAGATCGTTCAGGATTCCCTACCGACCATCGAAGCGATCCCCATCCAAATGAATCAGTTGTTTTATAACCTGATTAACAACGCTTTAAAATTTTCTAAACCGGGCGTTCCTCCCGTTGTTCAGGTTAAAAGCCGGAAGCTGAGCGCGAAAGAGTACGCGCCCCGCCCCGAACTTGATACGCGGCTAAAATATTTTGAGATTTCCGTCTCAGACAACGGGATCGGATTTGAGGAAGTATACGCAGAGAAAATATTTGGCGTATTTCAACGCCTCCACGAAAAATCATCTTACGCAGGTTCGGGCATAGGCTTATCGCTTTGCCGCAAAATCGCTGAAAATCATAAAGGATATATTTCCGCTCATTCCACGCCGGGGGCAGGCAGCATTTTTACCGTGTTACTGCCGGAACATCAGTAACCTTCCCTGTTTAAAACCTCTTATCTCAAGACTTTATTTTGCTTGGGATACTCGTATCTCATGGGCCTCAAATATATTTGTTCAAAGATTGGCGGGGTAAAACGTATAAATATTTGCTTCTTTCAATTATCTCGTTTATTTTTGTCGCGCATAAGTATATCCGCAACGATCAACAACGAAGTTTCGCGCGCTGAAAGCGTCTCCTTTGGGGGCGATGAGTACGGATCTATTCATATCAGATTGTTTCTTTTTCTTATTTCTGGTTTTTTATTTGTTCTTAAGTTATATTTTTTATCATTTCAATCTTTTTAAATGAATATTTTCGTAGCAAAACTCAATTTCAGCACGCAGAACGAGAGTTTAAGAGAAGCGTTTGAAGCGTTTGGCCAGGTAGATTCTGCCAGCGTAATTATGGACAAAGAGAGCGGCCGCTCTAAAGGATTTGGATTCGTAGAAATGGCAAACGACGCGGAAGCGAATGCGGCCATTAACGCGCTTGATAACTCAGATTTAGACGGCAGTACGATCGTAGTAAAAAAAGCGATACCTAAAGACGAAATGGGTAAACGCGACGGCGGCGGCTTTAATCGCGGCGGCGGAGGCGGAGGCGGCGGTTTTAACCGCGGCAGACGCGACGGCGGCAGCGGCGGAAGCGGCGGCGGCAATCGCTGGAGCTAAAATAATTATTTTCGTACCGATCATAGAAAAAGCGGATAGCCTCAAGGGCATATCCGCTTTTTTTTATTATTGAAAGAACCCTGTTAGTTAAGCGGTTAAATACAAATAAACGTCTCTACTAATTTAAATAACTGCTTAATAATGAATAATTTATTAATTCTTAACTCTTAATTCATCATTCATCATTATTTTACGATTCCTCCTTTCAACTCGTCCTGCCAGGTTTTTAATTTTTCCCATTCCCCGTCGGCGGCTAATTTCGCCTGTTTAGCCCAAGTAGCGGGATCGTGCATTTGAAAACGCGGGCCGGCAGCGTCAAGAACGCCTTTTAGTTTTTCGGTTGGCGCTGTCGCAAGTTCGGAGAAGGTATTAATTCCTGCTTTTTTTAGTAATTCTTCAATTTTAGGTCCGACGCCCTCTATCTTTTTCAAATCGTCCGGCTTCGCGGCCTCCGTTTTTTTAGGCGAAGCGGTTTTAGGCGCCGCCGTTTCCGCTTTGGCCGGAGCGGCTGAAGGACTGCTTTTAGCGCTGGTCGTTGTTGTTTTGGAGGCTGCGCTTACGGTGTTTCCGGCGGGCGAGGAACCGGCTCCGGGCGTCCCTTCCTTTGAGCTTTTCGGTTTACCAGACGCTTTTTCTTTAGCGGTAGCTTCAGCAGGCTTATCCATCATAATATATTCCTCTAAAACAACCAGACCGTTTTCCCAATGGCGACGAATGATTTCATGCCAAATGAGCGGGTTATCGTGATGGTCGGTAAAATGAAAAGTGAAGGCGGATTCGCTGACGTTGCCGTTTTCTGATTGGCGGTGCAACGATATATGATTTGTGTGTTTAATGTGTTGCAGGAAATGGGATAAGGAAGCTTTTTTTTCTTCTTTATTATTGGCCTGAAAATCGTCTCCTGGGCTGACGGCTTTTCCATGATCGGCAAAATAGCGTTCGACGGCCTCATGGAATTTGCCGGCGGCCACTAAAACGTCCATCTCTAATAGCGGTTTTGTAAGACTCATGACATAATCTTTTTAAAAAATGTGAGCAATGAAATATATTGCAAAGTTAGGCTTTTCGTAAAGCATAACAAATATAAATACGCCTAATATATTGGTTAAGCCCCGACGGTTAGATTTTGCCTTTTAAACAGGTCGTTCCATTTCCATAAATAGCGGCAGGCAACGCTTCGGTAGGGGCGCCAGTTTTCGGCGACACTAGTCATTTCCGCGAGCAGCGGTTTTCCTTTAAGTTCGTCAAGTTGATAAAGTTTAACTATTCCCTGCCGGATCCCCAGGTCGTCCAGCGGAAGGATATCCAGCCGGCCAAGCTGGAACATCAGGATCATTTGCACAGTCCATTTACCGACGCCTTTGATCTGGGTCAGGTCGGCAATAATCTCTTCGTCGTCCATGGCGAGCCAGTCTTTCAGTCCTTTGGAATGATGCTCTATCCAATGCGCGGCGACGTTCTTTAAATAACCCGCTTTCTGATACGATAAACCGCAACGCCGCAATTCTTCCAGGTCGATTTCGACCAGCGCCTCCGGCGTCGGGTCGCACTCCGGGAAAAGTTGTATGAACCGGTCGAAAATAACGGCCGCTACTTTGGTGGATAACTGTTGAGAGACGATCGACGAAAGCAGATCCAGGTAAATATTATTATCCGTCTCAAGCGGCGGCAGCGTAATCAGCTGCATGATCTCGCGCAGCCGGACGTCTTCGGCAAGCCGCTCCGTAATTTTTACATCCATCGCTCCGGGCGCGCCATTTTAGCAGGACGGACGCCCATGAGGGCAAATATAGGTTTTTGAACCCGTCCGGCCAAATAATAAAACTTAAAGAATTTACGACGCCGATTTTTTAATAAATACCCAGCTTTACGACGCCTAAAAATTTAGTTTCTGTAATTTTGCTTTAATGCTAAGCTAATGAATCTGGTTCTATGACAATCTTTGTGATAACAATGCGAATAATGGGTTGAAAAAGTCCAAAAGGGCGCCGGGACGATAGACCCGAAAACCGGCAGCGATTATCACAGGCGCACAGTTCCTTTTATTCCAAAAATCCCGGCCTCGGCGTCCCCTTATCCTTATATCCGTCAACCCCTGAGTCGCCTATAATCCGTACATAAGCCGTACCCAAGCCGTATATGATGCATACACGAGTCGGGTCTGACCCTCCCCTTAGATAATAGTCAATTTGAGGAGAGGTCAAACTAAAATGGTACTCAAAAACGCCTTATTCAAAATCGTTTATAGTTGGATAGCCAAAAAGGTAGACCGATGTTTATCCGCTTTTGCTAGTTTTAACCCATTATTCGCATTAATAGTATTAATCTTCTGAGTACCGCCGCATGTACAGGTTTATTTCGCTCTATTGTTCTGCAACAACAATTTTTCAGAAACCGCTATAAAAACTTTCTATTTATAAAGCTTTATCCCATATTTGCAATGCGTCCCGCTTTAACCGGAGGGAGCAAAACTCCTATTTTCAAAATGTAATTTCCCAAAATGAAAACCGTCTACGCCCTGATCGTTTCGATCGACGATTATCCGATCCCTGCCCACCGCCTGCGCGGCTGCGTCAACGACGCTACTCAATTTTCTGACTATATTCATCAATTTTCAACGGGGCAGAAAATGGGTTTCCTGGAAAAGCGCCTGTTCGACGCTAACGCAACCCGTGAAAATGTAGCGGCAGGCTTCAGCCATTTCAGCCAAGCCCAACCGGGCGATACCTGCGTTTTCTATTATTCCGGCCACGGGTCGCTGACAAAAGCGCCGGCTGAGATCACCGACGAGCCGGACGGCATGAGCGAAAGCATCGTTTGTTACGATAGCCGGATCAACAACGGGCGCGATCTGCTGGATAAAGAACTGGCTTACCTGATCGCTAAAGCCCGCGAAGGAAAAGACGTACATTTCCTGACGGTCATGGACAGTTGCCATTCCGGCGGAGCGACGCGGGAAATGGCGCCCGTAGCAGGCGGCGGTTTATATTGCAAAAGCCGGATGGCCGACCCCTCTTTTTTCCAGCCGAAAGCGCCCGACCTGCTGGGATACGAGGATTTTCTGAAAAATAACGCTTGGACCAATGCTTCCCACGTTCACCTGAGCGCCGCGAAAAGCGACCAGACGGCTAAAGAAATGGAAATGGACGGAACGCCCCGCGGCGTATTCACCTATTCGCTGATCGAGACGCTGAAACAATCCAGCGGCGGCATGCGTTACCGCGACTTGGTAGACCGCGTTAATTTACGGGTGCGGAACCGCGCTGTAGACCAAAGCCCGCAACTGGAAGAAATACTTGGACAGTCCGGGCCGGACGCCTATTTTCTGAAAGTCGAGGCTGGGGCCGCCGCGCCGTTTTTGGTCGGCTATGACCAAAACGGGAAAGCCTGGACCTTGAATGCCGGAGAAATACAGGGAATCCCGCGCGAAGGCGGAACGCTAAAACTGGAGGACGGCGCAGAGGTCAATATTGTAAGCGTCTCGCCGAACCAGTCGACCGTATCGGGCCTGGAGATCCGAACGGATACCAACCGGTTTTACAGAGCCACGCCGGATTCCATTCCGCTTCCGCCCATGAAAATTGCTTTTGCGCCGGACGCCGAAGAAGCCGGAACCCGGTTTATTGTTTCCGAATTGCAGGAACTGAAGTCGCCCGAACTGGTTTTAACGGATCAACCGTCCGAAGCGGACTATCTTATCCGCGCTTACGACGGCGCATACCGGATGACCACCAAAGACGCAGCGACGCCTTTATTTAAAAGAATTCAAACCTATTCGGCCCAGTCGGCGGATACGTTCATCGCCCAAATGGAAACGGTCGCCCGATGGAAGCGGGGGTTGGAAAGACAGAACCGTTTTACGCAGATCGGCGACCGCGATATAAAAATAGAGGTTTTTGAACCGGCTCAGCCGACCGACCCGGAGGTTTTGGTTGATCCGCCTTATATATTTCGTCAGCCTGCATCCGATAAGGAAACGCGTTTTCGGTTAAAAATTACTAATACCAGTCAGCGTCCGTTATGGATGAGCGTAGTTTACTTCGGGAGCGATTTCTCGATGGACAACGGGTTTTTAAGAAAAGTTTTTCTACAGCCCGGACAATCGGAATGGGCGCGTTATCAGCCGGAAGGTGCCAATGAAAATCTGCCTTTCTATATTCCGCCCGCATACCTGACCTGGGGCGTCAATGAACTATCTGAATATTTCAAAATATTTGTCGGCACGGATGAAATCAATACCGACGTTTACCGTCAGGACGGCCTGCAGCCCGACGATCGGTCGGGCGCCCTGCGAGCGATGGGACTGCCCGCCGCCCGTTCGATCGCCTCCGCCGACTGGCGCGCTTATGACGTTCCTTTTAAAATCGTCTGCCCGATGGACGCTGCGGTTGTCGGCCAGGGAGGATTATCAGCAATGACAGGTTTGACGATCAGCGCGCCCGCAGGCTTCAGCGCCCAGGCGTCGCTGACCACTACGGATGAAGCGCGCAGAGCTACCGAAATGCCGTCCGCGCAAAAAACAACTGGCGCGGGCTCCCGGGCTGTAGCCGTTTCAGGCGAAGCGGCCATGGCGCCCTTCCGGAATTCGGCGCTGGCGCCCAGGGGCGCGCTTGAAGGGTCCGGCCAGGCGCCCGTCCTTGATACGCTCGAACTGCAAAATGTGCAGGGGAAACTTTCGCAGGATCAGCCGCTCAAAATACAGTTTGCCCAGGCCATGGGAAAAGACGAGGCGGTTATTCCGCTGGGTTACGACGCGGCGACGGGTTTATATATGCCGCTGGGCTATACAGACGCAACCGGAAGCGTCAACATCGAACGGCTGCCGGAACCTACGCTGACTACGCGCAGTATCGGCGGCTCCATCAAAATATTTTTCAAAAAGACTGTTCTTAAACGTTTGGGTTTAAGTTATGATTATCCGGCTTTACGGATGGCGTCGTTCCCCAACGCGGCGCAGGGAGACGACGCGTTTGATTATATCAGCGACCCAGAAGCGATCAAAGCGAAAGTCGCTTCCGCACAACGCGTCGCAATTTTTGTCCACGGCATTACCGGCGATACGACGGTGATGACCAAAGCAATGATCCGAAGCAAAACCGCCGACGGCAAACCAATCCTGGATCTGTACGGCGCGGTCCTGACCTTTGATTATGAAAGTTTGGGCACGACCATAGAGCAGACGGCCAAAGACATGCGCGACGCGCTGGCAAAGATCGGGATCGACGAAAAAGGGCCTAAAAAGCTGGAGATCATTTCTCATTCGATGGGCGGACTGGTTGCGCGATGGTTCATCGAGCAGTTGAATGGCGCTAAAATAGTCAGCCGGCTAATTCAGATCGGAACGCCGAACGCCGGATCAGAATGGGGCAACGTGAAAGACATGGTTAATCACCTGCTGACCATCGTCGTGAACGGGTCGGCGCTTTTGCAGCCTTGGTTATGGCCGCTTTCTATTGTCGGGCGTTTTTTGGCGCCGGTAGAAACTACCCTGGAGGAAATGCGTCCAGGTTCTGATTTTATGGATAAGCTCAATGCCCCTAATATCATTGACCCCGGAATCCCCTATTTCCTGGTGGCCGGCAATACGGATTTACTCCGCCAGATTAAAGATCCGGAAGGCGCGCTGTTACAAAGGATCGTAGAAAATATTTTCGCCCGCGGGCTATATCCGGGGCTGGACAAAGCGCTGTTCAAAGAGATCAATGATATTTGCGTGCGGGTGAAAAGCATGGAAGGGATCGCAGGCGGAAGCCCGCGCGTTCCTTCCTTAATAACCGTAGTGGTGGCTTCCGATCATATCAGCTATTTCGACCAGCCGCAAAGTCTGGCCGCTTTAGCGAAATTTGTCGTATAAATTACGCTACATTACACGGGCTGATCTTTGAAAGGGGAGGCCGCCACGGCGTTGCGGATCAGGCGCCGGGATATAAAAACCGCAAGCATAAGAATGGGTACGACCATAAACAACAGGCCCTGGTATTTTTCCTGCAAAAGACAAAAATCGTAAGCGCCGTGGAACCCGACAGCCAACAGCAGCCCCGTCCATTGCAGCAGGCTCCGGCGATTGGGATCGAACTTGGAAGCGCCTACAAAAGCGCCCATTAACACGGCAAAAGCGGCATGAGCCGGCACGGCAGTCAACGCGCGACCGGCAGCGGTGGCCAGCCCCGACTGAAGCGAATATCCTACATTTTCGAGGGTGGCGAAGCCCATCCCGATCATCACCTAATAGACAACGCCGTCCATCGGTTCGTTAAAAGCTTCTTTTGGATACGCAAAAATCCTTAGGAAAAAGAATTTGGACCCTTCTTCCGAGACCGAGACAACGGCAAAAGCAAAAAACAACTCGCCGTAAAAAGTATCAACGCTAACGAAACTTTTAAACAACAACTGGGCAACAACCGCCGGAACCGAACTTAGCATGCCCAGCAGGAAACTTTGGATCAGCAGACGCCGCGGCTCTTTGTCGTATTTATCTTTTCGATAGATATACAAACAGATTAAAAAGCCGGGAAGAATTGCGGCTGCAAGGATTATGGCCTCCATAAAAGATATGTTTTGACGGTAGTTAAATTCCGAAAATTACCAAATAATTTGGTTTTTAACCGCGCGAAGGCTAAAAGTCGTCATTTTTTTTATTTCTTTGCAAATCCAACCCGAAAGCTCGGCCTGATAAGTCGAAGCGCATGAAATTCCCTCCGTTTTAACGCAATACATTTATTTACTAACGATTAACCTCGCTTAAATTTTTCGTCATGAAAACAGATATAGTCCTGGTAGAGGGAGGCAAAATGCTGACCAAATTTATTGATTTTCCACACGATCTTTATGCGGATGATCCGAATTATGTCCCCATGTTTTATATGGAACAGAAGACATTGTTGGATCCTAAAAAATCGCCCTTTTGGAAACACTCTAAAGCGGCGTATTTCCTTGCAAAACAGGGGGATAAAATTGTCGGGCGCATAGCCGCTATCCGCAACAACAACCACCTCGAATTTTCTAAAACCAAAGAAGGCTTTTTTGGTTTCTTCGACGTTATCGACGATTACGACGCGGCCAAAGCGCTGCTGGACGCGGCGGCGGACTGGCTGCGTAAGGAAGGATTGGAGAAAATGATCGGCCCCGAAAATTTTTCGACCAACGAAACGGTCGGAACGCTGATCGACGGGTTCAACGAGCCGCCGGTGGTCATGATGACGTATAATCATAATTATTACAACGACTTCCTTGCCCGGTACGGATGCACAAAATATATCGACCTGAACGCTTATACGATCGTTGAAAGCGTTTTGCCGCCACACGTCATTGAAGCTTCCGATAAACTGGAGGCGCGCCTGAAAGCGCGCGGGATCAATATTTATAAACTGGATATGAAAAATTACCAGGAAGAAATTACGCGCTTTTTGCCGGTATACAACGAGGGCTGGGTCGAAAATACCGGATTTGTGCCGATGTCGGACGCCGAAGTCCGCCAGATTGCCAAAGACCTGAAACCCATCGTCAACCCTAATTTTATCTGGTTTGCGGAAAAAGAAGGCAAAGTCATCGGCGCCTGCATCGCTATACCGGACGTGAACGAAATTCAAAAGAAGATCAAACGCGGGCGCCTCTTTCCGTTTGGGTTCATTACGTTATTGACCGGGCTGAAAAAAATAAAAGGCATCCGTATCCTGATCCTCGGAACCATGAAATCATACCGGCGGTTAGGGATTGAAACCATTTTTCATGTCAGGCTGATCCGCGAAGGTTTGAAAGTCGGAATTAACCGCGCGGAAGGCTCCTGGATACTTGAAAACAACCTGATGCCTAACCGCGCGATGGAAACCATGGGTGGCAAACTCTATAAAAAATACCGAATTTACGAAAAGACTTTATGACCACGGCCCGAATTCTTATTACCGGCGCCAGCGGATTCATTGGTGGGTTCATTACTGAAGAAGCGCTCCGGCGCGGTTTTGAAACGACCGTCGTCGTCCGTCGCGGCAGCGACCGCAGCCGGCTGGCCGATCCGCGCATCCAATTCATGGAGGTCGACTGGAAAGACGACGCAGATTTACTCCAAAAATTAACAGTGGCCGGAAGGTTCAATTATGTAGTTCACAATGCCGGAGTCGTTAAAGCCGCTAAAGCGCAAACCTTTTTCGACGTCAACGCCGAATTGACGCGCCGCTTTGCCGTATTACTGAATACGCATGATCTAATGCCTGAAAAATTCCTGTACGTCAGCAGCCTTGCCGCTATGGGGCCTGCCGATAGCGACGGCTTCGTTTCGCGATCTCAGACGCCCAACCCCCTCACTTCTTACGGCGCCAGTAAGTTGGCCGCCGAACGGCACTTGGAAAAAATGACCGATTTTCCGTGGACGGTCCTCCAGCCTACGGTCGTATATGGCCCCGCCGAACGCGAATTATTTACATTCATCCAATTAATGAACCGGCGGCTCGAATTTCACGTCGGTACGCGACCGCAGCGCCTGAATTTTATTTACGCCGCCGACTTGGTCGACGCCATGTTTGCCGCGCTGGTTTCTCCGGAGTCCAGCCATAAAAAATATCTGGTTGCCGACGGCCATAATTATACGAGCAACGATTTGGCGAAAGCTGTCGGACAAGCGCTCGGAAAACGTCCGTTTGCCGCGATCCGCGTTCCGTTTGCCCTTGTTGATAGAATTGCAGGGGTATTAGAAAAAATCGCCGACCGGCGGGGCCGGCCTACGGTATTAAGTAAAGAGAAAATGCGGGAAATGAAAGCTGAAAACTGGACCTGCGATATAACGCCCCTGAGAACCGAACTGCGGTTTACGCCGCAGGTTGATCTGTATGAGGGAATGAGAAGAGCCGTCGAATGGTATCGGGAGAATAAGTGGCTGTAGCTGAAAGCTCTCCTACGTTTTCCTTTTTTTCTTTTTTGCCGCCGGAAATAAAATATTGTTCAAGATCAGCCGGTAACCGGGCGAATTGGGATGCAGACTCAGGTCCGTTTCCGGGTCGCCGACGAGGTGCTGATAATCTTCGGGATCGTGGCCGCCATAAAAAGTCCAGAATCCTTTGCCGAATTCGCCGTGAATATAGCGCGCCTCTTTAGCCGGCTTATTTTCCCCCAACAACAATACGTCCGGCTTGATCTGATTTTTCATAAAAGCCGTCGTTTGTCCTAAAAAACCTTTTACTGTGCGGGTATGATTTTGCGTCAGCATGGTAGGGACCGGATCATATTTAGCGGAGAAATCAAACAAAGTAAAATAATCCTGTTCAGGCGGCGTCGTCCGGTAAGGGGGGCTATTATCAATGGTGGAAAATTCGTATTCCAGCGGGTTGGGTTTTAACTGGAAGTTGGTAAAAGCAAAGGTTTTACTAAAATCCAGTTTTACCTGTGCGTTGGGGTCAATAGGATCGCCGTCATACATTTGCGCGCAAATATCAACGCCGTCCGCCGCGAGGGCAATATCGTAGCTGTCCGTCGCCGAACACATGGCGAACATAAAACCGCCCCCGCCGACAAACTCCCTGATCTTTTTAGCCACCGCCAGTTTACATTGCGATACTTTCTGGAAACCGAGGCTGTGAGCCAGTTCCTCTTGTCGGCGCACGTTTTCGCGGTACCAGAACTCGCGCCCATAAGAAGCGTAGAAACGGCCAAACTGACCGGTAAAATCTTCGTGGTGGAGGTGAAGCCAATCGTATTTCGCCAGCTTATTCCCGATTACTTCGCGGTCGTATACTACTTCGTAAGGAATTTCTGCATAAGCGAGCGCCATGGTTACTGCATCGTCCCAGGGTTGTACCCGTTTGCCTTTTTCGTCGGTTTGCGGCGTATAAACGGCAATCTTGGGCGCGACCTGCAATTTCATATCGTCCATATTGACCTCCGGACCGGCGATCTGAGATTGAATATCAGCAAAAGCGGCGTCAGAGATCACTTCATAAGTGACGCCGCGCGTTTTACATTCCCGTTCATATTCGGTCGTATGGACAAACGCAAAACTACCGCCCCTATAGTTGAGCAGCCAGTGCGCCTCCAGGCCTTTGGCCAGGATCCAGTACGTGATTCCGTACGCTTTTAAATGTTGTTTTTGTTTTTCATCCATCGGTATCAGGATGACCGATGCTGAAACCCGCGCGCCGAGGGCTATAAATAACGCGCTAAAAAGAATGATCCGCTTCATTGAATAAATATTTACGTTGACGCTAACGTACTTATTAACGATGAAATCTGCTAAAAGATTTTGTCATTCATAAAGAAACGCCGGCCGCGTTGGCGGTCGGCGCTTTATTCGGAATATCCGGTTGAATCGGTTTAAGCGGGCTGGTATAAAACGGGAATAGAGTCGCCAGTCAGACCTTCAAAGCTCATCGCGGCTTTTGAAATATTAAAAGCGTTAGGGATCGTATTTCCTGATCCCAGGGTTCTGTAAAATCTGGCGGCAAAAGCGATGGCCATGGCGTCGGGAACGGCGGCGTTCATACCGATCACGTAGGGAACGGTCGTATGGATAATTTGCGCCTGAGACGCCGAATGGCAGGCATTTAGAAAAACGAGGCTGATTGGGGCGGCATTGTTAAAGGCTTCAAACAAACGGCGCAATTGTTCGCCGGTAGCGATCTGTATGTCGCCTGCGTCATTTTGCAGAACAATTCCTTCAGCTGGGTCCTGCGAAGCGGCTGGAACGCCGGACGCCCGCGTTCCGTCGTATCCTGTTCCCTGACCATGTCCGGAAAAGTGAATGATCCCCGGTTTATAGTCCGTCAGGGCGTTAATCACGAGATCGGGCGTTACGGCAAATCTTGATTTAACGCTATAAGCGGGAAAATCCTGCATGGCCTCGCTGATTTTAGAACATTCTTGTTCTAATTGGAGCTTTGCAGTAGCCTTTGGGTTGGAGGCTAAAAAAAGGATCGTATTGGAAACAGCCGCAGGTTGTAAACCGCTGAGGATATTTAAAAGGCCGTAAGAGATTTGCGCCCTGGTGCGGGCAGCGTCGTCGAAACTAATTAGTCCTAAATTATTGTCCCGTTCGAGTTGAGCCAGTTTTCCCTGCAGCATTGCGAGCGCTGTTCCATTAGAGGAGTCTTTGAGCTGTTGGGCAAGATTGTTTGCTTCCTGGCAAGCCTGCGACAATTTGCCGGCGGAGACTAAGTCTTTGATTTGCTGGATGGTCATAAATGGCGTCGTTTATGTTTTTAGGGGGCAAGATAACCATTTATATTTTTAATTTAAGGCGCAGAATAATTATTTTTATTTCTATATTTAGATTTTAATTCTTCTCTAAAAGACAAATAAATATTTTTTTATCTAAAAAACGTTTAATTTTGTAAGGATAATAGGAAATGGCCGCCTTATTTTATAATTTTATCATAAACGCGGTTACTTTTGTTTTATCGTATAGAATTTTTATTTAATTTTATACGTTTTTCTTTTTGTACTTGTTCGCGGGAATAGCCCTTTAAAGAAAACCAATAGAAATAAGCAAAGCCCGGCTGCCATGTGTAGCGCGGGCTTTGTGATAAAAATCCTTTGAATGAACAAACAAAATCCGCCTATTTATGTTGCTTCCAGTGTTTTAGGCGGCAGAGGGGTATTTGCAGGGGTTGATATACAAAAAGACGACCTGATTGAAATATGCCCGGTCATCCTGATGAAGAAAGGGGAAATGGCGGTATTGGATACGACCACGCTCTACGATTATTATTTTTTATGGGGCGACGATCAAGAAAATTGCGTCGTCGCGCTCGGCTACGGATCGCTCTATAATCACTTTTGTCCTTCCAACGCTGATTATGTGATGGACTTTGACGCGGAAACCATTGATATTTTTGCCGTCGAACTTATTAAAGCAGGCGAGGAGATCACCATCAATTACCATGGCGATCCTCTTGACCCCTCGCCGGCATGGTTTATGACGGACGGAAAAAAAAGAGATTAGTCTATTCTTGTTTAACCTTTTCCAGATCGGCGGAAAGGAGACGCGCGTATAAAAGGGGATCATAGAAATCCCGAATTTTTACTATTGTGAAAATTCGGGATTTTTTATGCTTATAGGGGACGCCCTTTAAACGGATAGCCAGGCCAGGTTAATTTCTGTCGGCGCTTTCATGCGGTCGGCAATACGGGCATAGCGGGCGGACAGTTTGCACAGATAATCCTGCGCTTTGGAGGCGCATGAATTGAGGCCAGTGAAAGATTCTATTTTCCAGAATTTAACGAGATGGTCAATGATCTGCGCGTAATCCCAAGTGGTGTAGATACCCATTTTCTGGGCGATCTGGGAATAACGGACGTATAGGTTTTCCTGTTTGGCGCCGTCCATTAAAACGGCCGGCATGACGATATTGCTCCGCATAACGTGTTCAAAAGCCAGCATGGCTCCGTTTGGATCTACTTCAAAAACTTTGGCCAGAAAGGTTTTATATGCTCTTTCGTGCCGCGCTTCGTCGCCGGCAATGGTTTTGCAAATACGCGAGAGGGAAACGTCGCCCGCCTTATCGGCTAGTTTGCCGGTATTGACGTGCGAAATTTTAGTGGCGCGTTCCTGAAAAGAAGTATAGACCATTGTGCAATAGGGATCTACGTCGATCTGCGGATCAAAGCCGTTGTTGATCAGATTTTGGATGGTGCGTTCGACGGCGCCCATATCGGCCCTGCCCGAGAGGTACAAATATTTATTGAGGAGATCGCCGTGACGATTTTCTTCAGCCGTCCAGCCGCGCGACCATCTGCCCCATCCGTTGGCGCTGGCCTGTCCGCCTCCTTCATTGAGTCCGTCAACGAGGTTGAAATAGGTCTGGTAGCTCGGCAGCGCCTCTTCGGTGATCATGTTGCCGATGAGCGAAACCATAACTTCGTCGGGAATGTTTTTAGCGCGCGTTTGAAGCGCCCGGATCTCGTCAAAACTTTCTTCTTTGCTCATATCGGGGAGGAAATCGGTCGGCTGCCAGCAGGTTTCTATATCGAGCAGGAAATCGGTAATATGTTCGCTGACATAGGGTTCGATGCTACGAATAACTTCCACGTTATTGGATAATACGGCGTTCATTGTCTGGAAAATTTTAAGCTGTTAGCTGTAAGCCTTTAGCCGTTAGCTATATGATTAATTATAAATAGTAAAGATTTTTCCGGGCCGGCGTAGAGAAAACAATAATTTATCTCTTTGTTTCCAGGTTTCATAAGACAAATTATTGTTTTTTAACTACCAGTTATCTTTCTTTACGCGCTTCGGTAAACATATTGAGGCGTTGGTTCTCGAAAAAAATTTGGTTGGTTTTCTTAAAAGGAGAAGTTTGGAACAATCGCTCCATATCGGCTTCGTCGCGGTGGATCAGCTTCCACTCCAGCACATAATCCATATATTCCTTGAACGGATTGGATTTATGAAAATTGCCCAGCAGCGTCGTTCCGCCCGGCGCCAGCAACGGATAAATGAACTGAAGCAATTTGACGACGTATTTGTCCTGAAAATAATCAATTACACCCATACTATAAACAAGATCCAGCGGCGGCGCGTTCAATTTACTTCTTCCGGTCAGCAAATTAGGAAGATTTTCCCGTATAGTTCGGATAAAGGGCGTTAATTTTTTTTCAATGCTTAGTTGTTCGGCAAAAGCAAGGGCCGCTTCGTCAAAATCGACCAGGATACAGCGAACGACCGACGGGTCTTCCAGTTGATCGTACATATCAAAAATCTCGCGCGCCGAACCTGCCGCGATGCACATGATCTGAACCGGCTTATTTGACTGCCGCACAAATTTAAGCAGGTATTCGGCCAGCAATTTACGCCTGTTACGGACGGTAACGGAAGTCGGCGCGTCGAGGTGGATCCGGTCGATCACCGGCCCCAGCCGGCCTTTGCCGCCCGCTATATAATGATAAATATTTTCCAATACCTGGTAATCGCCGGCATAGCCCAACGGTTTCGTATAAAAACGGGAAGTCGTTTCGGTCAGCAGCACAAGCGGAAGAATCTCGGCGCGCAGCAGTTCGCCGACGGCTTTTTTCTCCTCGTCCGGTAGTTCGGATTGAGGGCGAAGCAACAGGTGCGCCATTTTAACAATATGGATCGCATGATCGTACACGGTTTTATATCGCTCTTCTGAAAGCGCGAGCCCGTCCGATAAGACGGTTTTCACTTCTTCTAATTCCCTACGGTAAGTCCGGAGGTCCTCGACGAGCGACTCCTTTTGTTGCATGAGCGGGACAACCATAGTCAATTATATTCTTCTTTGAATGGAAGCCGTCATCTCAGCTTCAGAAACCAATTTATTTCCGACATACGCCCCGCCCCGCATGACCGCAACGCCCCGGCGGAGGGGAGCGATCAGTTCCAAATGAATGACAAGCGTGTCGCCGGGAACCACTTTATCACGAAATTTGCAGTTGTCGATCTTTAAAAAGTAGGTATCCCAGATCTCGCCCTCGGGAATATCTTTGAGAATAAAAACAGCGCCTGCCTGCGCCATCGCTTCGAGTTGCAATACGCCCGGAAATACGGGATTGCCGGGAAAATGCCCCTGGAAAAAAGGTTCGTTAACGGTCACATTCTTTACGACGACAATGGTTGTCTCTGTCAGATGAATGACTTTATCCAACAACAGAAACGGGATCCGGTGGGGTATCCTTTTCACAATCTCGTTGACGTCCATGATCGGCTTGACGTTAGGGTCGTAGAAGGGGGCGCCCTCCTTTCTATTTATCCGCTGTATTTCTTTTTCCATCATAACGAAAAGGCGTTATTTTTTTAACGAATTGCAAAGGTACATTCCCGGACAAATAAATTGACGACGCCCGCCGATTTTTTCAACAATTTTAAGCATAATTGGTTATAAATGCAAAAAAAATATGGCTCTGACCGAATCTACTATGCTTGACCTCGGCGTCGGGGCGCCTGACTTCCGTTTGAAGGATACCGTTAGCGGAGAATGGAAAACCCTCGAAGACCTTCGTTCAAAAAAAGCGACGGTTGTAATGTTTATTTGCAACCACTGTCCATACGTATTGTTTGTGAACGAAGAAATTAACCGGATGGCGACCGACTATGCGCCGCAAGGCGTTTCTTTTATCGGGATCAGTTCCAACGACGCAGCCGGTTACCCGCAGGACGGCCCGGACAAAATGAACATACACGCCGCCGCAGTTGGTTATCATTTTCCATACCTGTACGACGAAACCCAGGAAGTCGCCCGCGCTTACGACGCGGCCTGTACGCCTGATTTTTATGTTTTTGATGGGAAAATGCAACTCGTTTATCGCGGCAGGCTCGACGACGCCCGTCCGGGTAACGGCAAGACGGCGACGGGTAAAGATCTGCGGGCCGCCTTAAACGCCGTACTCGCCGGCAGACCTGTAGACGAACGTCAATACCCGAGCGCGGGATGTAATATTAAATGGAAAAAATCTGTTTTATAATTAATTCTGCGAATAATGGTTAAGAACCAGCAATTGCGGTTTAACGCCAGGGTACCTTTTGCGAATATAACTTTACACCATTATGAATACGGCGTTTTTGAGCTACCAATTAGTTTGACCTTTTCCCAAACCGGGTGCATTCTGAGGGGTGGGTCAGACCTGACTCAGACCTGACTCAGACCTGACTCAGACCTGACTCAGACCTGACTCAGACCTGACTCAGACCTGACTAAGACCTGTCTCAGACCGGTCTTATATATGGCTTATATCGGGGTCTTATATGCCTCAATGGGT
>JBBRMZ010000029.1:0-28460 GCA_038230555.1 Chitinophagales bacterium | reverse complement strand
TCGGGATCGTTGACGAGTTCGTAGCTGTTGTTATAGAGCGCGGCATTGAACTGAACGGCGTCGTTTTCGCGGAAAATATTTTTATCCATCGTCACCCGGAATTTGCGCTTATCCTCCTTCAGGGTCAGGTATTGAATGGTTTTGGATAAAAAACCGTCCACCAACTCATGGTTTTGATGCTGGGCATAATCGAACAGCCGCCATTTCCAAATACCTTCGGCGGCAATGATCCCGGTTTTTACTCCGCTGCTTTCGCCCATTGTCACAAGCGGATATTTAGTGTCCACTTTACCAATCCGCTGATATAGAACGGTTTGCCCGCCCGCCAGTTCCTTAAAATCTCCGAAAGGGGCGGAGAGAGGATTGTATTCCGCGAATTCTTTATATACCGGATCCAACGTGAACAAACTAAACGAAGGATTGACGGCGCCCTGCACGTCGTTCGGATTTCGGGCGTCGGCGTTGACCGCAACCAGCCCTTCCAAAGCGTTGAGCTTGCGGACGTCCGACTGGCCGCCGACAATAAACAAATGCGGTATTTTTTTAGCGTTGATCGTGTTCATCACAGCGTCGCCTCCGTTGGTCACGCTTGGGATTTGATGCAGAACAATGAAATCAAAATCCGCCGGATTGACGCGCAATTCATTGAGATAAGCGACAGTAATCGCGTAATTTTTATTACCGGAAATGGCTTCGTTAAGCGCCGAAATATCGGGATGTGGCGAATTGGCCAGCAGCAATATCTTGGTTCGCGCGTCCAGGACGTCGATGAATATATCTTTTGTGTTGTTGGCCGTCGTCGCCTCCCCCGGTACCGCGCTCAGGCTCACGCGGAATCGCTGCGTTCCGGGCTGCGTAGCTTCCAGCGTCAGTTCTTTGGTCAGGAAAAAATCATTCTTGTTGATCTGGACGGTTTGCGACTGGATCGGAGTCGCGCCGCCCGCCGCGTCCACTTTGGCGACCGTAACGGTCGTGCTCGCCCCGGCGCAATTACTGGCGGCCACATCGATCTGGATATTGAACTTATCTCCCAGGTAAGCGATGTTATTATGAAAAACCCTTTTAATAAATAGGTCCTTTTTAGGCGTCG
Organism: Chitinophagales bacterium; assembly: GCA_038230555.1. Taxonomy (GTDB): domain Bacteria; phylum Bacteroidota; class Bacteroidia; order Chitinophagales; family Saprospiraceae; genus JAAFJT01. The sequence continues at coordinate 27,370 of JBBRMZ010000029.1, read as the reverse complement.
TGTCGCCCAAGGCGATTGTGTAAATGGGCGCTTTCAGGGCTTCGGCGCTATAGACTGGCGCGCTACCCTCGTTGTAAATACCGTCGGTCGCCAGAATGACCGCGCCCAGGTTTTGCCCGCCGTACAGGTCGTACACGCTCCGCAGGACGTCCGAAATATTGGTCAGCTTATCCGTATATTTGAAATCGACGCCTTCGCGCACGCGGTCGCCAAAAGCGTAGGTATGCACTTCATATTGGTCGCCGAGCGACTGAACGAGTTGATTGAAATCGGTTTTATACCGGGCCGTATCTTTTAGCCCCAGCCCAATAGATTCTGATTGATCCTGCGCGACGACCACGACTGGTTTTTTTATTTCCGTGACGGTGGTTTTCAGTAAAGGCGAAAGCAGCAGCGCGGCAATCGCCGAACCCGTCAGCCAGCGCAAAACGGCCGGCAGCCGCCTTTTCCATAGGTACTGGTCTAAAAAGGATTTATCTTTATAATAAAGAACAGCGGCATAAACGGCGCCCAATAGCAGACAAAGCGGAAGATACCAGACGGGGTACTGAAAACTAAGGTTAGTCATATAAATCAACGGATTAGAAACCCTGCCGGAATAAAATATTCCCTCCGGCAGAGCGGGAAACGCTTCGCAAAAGAACGAAATATATGGGTTTTAGTTGCAGGGTTTTAGTCGCGGGGAGAAAGAAAGGGCGCAACGGAACAGCGCGCGGTCGCGGGATTAGTAAAGAAGAACATTATGCTTTGAGTTGGCCGCTTTGGATCAGCTTCTCTTTGATTGAGTATACTAGAGAAATCGGCATGTCCAGCCCTTCGGCAATATCTATATCAGAAAATTTCTTCTTCAGCAAGAACCGTTCGACGCTTTCTTTTAAGGTTTCCGCTTTTGCTTCCGCCCTCGCTTCCCTTCTTTCAATTTGAGCCGTCGTTTCAAATGCAGTCATAACTTGTGCTTTCATATAAGGCGATAAATTTTTATTGGATAATTCTTCCCATTCAGCGGGCGTTAACGGCGATCGTTGTTTTAAATACTCTACAAAAATATAGAAAAAATGATTCCATTCAGTACGATTTTCTAAAAAATTAAAGAAAGAAGATAAATAATGCGTTAGAAAAAAATGATCATCCGCTTTCTTCATCAGTAACATAGCCGCTCCGAGTAAAGAAAAATCGCTTAGTTCCAACAACTTTTCGTCCGGAATTTCTTCTAAAGAAATAAATATATATTTGACCTGCGGCACAAAAGCGCGCGCCTCCAGCGGCGAATCCCGGAAAGACGCCGTCAACGGCTTTTGAGTCGTCAGCGATCACTTCTTAACGCAAGTTTTAATAAATTTCCGTAAAAGGCCGGAGCGCGATCGGCGCCAATACCTGAAAAACCGACCGCTCCTTTCGGGAAAAAGAAATATAATGGAGCTGCGGAAAGTCGTCGCGCCGCCAAAAATCGGCATGTTGCACGACGCCGGGCGACAGGCCGCCGCCGGGCGGAATAAAATAAAAATCCGTCTCCAGCGACGAGTGTTCCCAAGGAATTTGTTTTCCCTCCGACAATTCCTTGACCTGCGTCCTGACTTTTTTAAATACGCTTTCGATCGGCGCTGCGGGCGTTTGCATCGCTTCCATCAGTTCCTGCGTATATAGCCCGACGCCGCGCGTCCCGTCCCCGGCGTTGCATTCCGGCGCGGTGGAGAAAGCGATAAAAGTCCCCGCCGGCGCGGATTTTTGCGCGGTAAAGTCGTCGGTTCTCTTTGCTCCAGGTTGATTATTAGGCGCCGCCGGAACATTTCCCTCAAACGGATTGGTGCGGCAGGCGTCTAAAATAACGATGTTTGCCATGTTCCCTGCCTCCGCGAACCCCTGCATCAGGACGTCGAGGTTGACGGTGCTCGCTTCCAGACCCGCTTCATTTTGCGCGACCGCGTCGACGGGGATCAAATAATTGCGCCCGCCCGCCTGCACACCATGACCGGAATAATAAAACAGGCCGGTCGCAGCCTTGTCTTCCTTTAATTTTTTGCTAAAATCTCCGATCGCAGCGCGGAGCGTTTCACGGTCGCAATCTTCATATTCATAAACGTCGAATCCCAGTTTTTGCAACGCGATCGTCATCAGCCGTGCGTCGTTGACGGAATTGTCGAGCGCGCTTTGCTCGTAATGCGCGTTTCCGACGACAAAAGCAATTCTTTTTTGGGGTGATGATTGAGCGATACCGATCAACGGCGTCAGCCAGAGGGAAAATAATAAAAGTCGATTCATTGGATTATACGAACGTGTTGCCGATCGTAAAGATACAATAAAATCATATTCTTTTATTAATGCCGCATCATCTTCTCCATTTTTTTCCTTTGCTCGTCCACCATCGCCATAAAAGCGGCGCGATCAATTTTCTTCCCTTCTTTAGGTGCCTCCAAATCTTTAGCGTTAATCTTTTTCAACTCCACTTTCGTAGCGAGGAAATGATTTTTGCCTTCGTTTTCGTCCAGTTCTAAGATCATGCCGGGGAGCATCACATTTAGCTCCGGGCCGGAAGGGCAGGGGATATTCGTCGTGAACCAGGCTACCGTGTTTTGTTTTTTGGCGGTATCATTGTAAACGGCTTTCTGACAGGGATAGCCGAGGATGACTTTTGTTTCGGCGCCGATTTTCCAGTCTTTTTGGATCAGGGAGTCCTCGATCAGGTAATTTTTGCCCATCATCTCCGTCGCGTCTTTTTGCTGAAGGGTTTTAAAATTGTTGTACACGTCTCTGTGGGGACGGTGGAACTTCATTTTCATGCCGCCATTGTCGGATTCTTCGTCTTCTTCGGCTCTTTGAAACAACGATTCCGTCAGGTTGAAGGTCAGCGTAACGGGAAAAGTTTTTTGTTTTTCTTCCGTAGTCATTTCCCCGTTGATGTTCATCATGGCTTTAAATTTTTGTACCTGGTCGTAGTAAACGATTCCCTCTTTGGGGGATTGCGCGCGGGCTTCAGCGAGGAAAATAACAAAACATAGAATAGAGAAAATTTTCATAATAAGATAAGATTAAGCGAAAAGATGAATTTGTATAAACTTCCGATCCTGGAAGGATCGCACATTTGTAGAATTTATCATTGAACTTTTTTGCCGACTCCAGCGGAGTCGTATGTCTTTCGGGGTCAAGCATTCGGCCCTTTGAAAAACCGTGCCGCTGAAAATGCGACTCCTCCGGAGTCGGGAGAAGGGTCGGGTCGGCCTCAGTTACAAACATTTTACCCTTCCAGGGTATGAAGCGCCCGCGCTTGAATCTAATCCCGGATCATAATCCGCATACCCCCACCCTGTTTCCTGCCGCGCGGAGTCAAAGAATACGTAAAAGAAAGCAAACCGTACCTGCCAAGCGACCGGATCCGTTCGGCGGAAAAGTAATTATACGCGCCGTTATAGGTAATCCCTTGGTTTTGATTGAACAAATCGATCACGGAAAGTTTCATTTCGCCCCGGTTGCCCTGCAAGATAAAAGTGGACGCGGACACGTTCAACAGCGCGACGGCGATCGTGGGCGTAGTGGGCAATCCGTTGCTGTAAAAAGTATAATTGAAATCGCTGTGTAAATTGACGTGGAAAGGTGTATGATAATTCAGGTCCGCCGTCATCCGGGGCTGCCAATAGGAGCGGTCAAAAGACTGCTGGATGGAATACTGGTTCAAATCGTACGTGGGACGGAATTTGAAGGAGCAGTCGAAGGAATCCGAAGGAGTATACTGAAAACCCATATCTACGCTCGCTTTAAAAAACTGGGCGTGGTCGGAGACGTCGTTGATAATGGAGATATTGCGGTTGTAATTGACGTCGCCGCCAAAAGTCAGTTTCAGTTTATTCGACCCCGCGTGAACCGGCAGCTCGTAACTGCCATATCCTGAAGCGCTAAAATAATTTTCCACGTTAACGGGAGTGGTGACGGTTCTGAACAAACTATCCGTTCTGACCGAGTTGGTGATATAATCGGTCGAGTAATTGGCGTTGAACCCTATAAAAAACGAACGAAAAGACGCAAAATCAAAGGAATTATAGTTCAGGTTGAACTGATGATTGTACGAAGGACGCAGATCCGGGTTGCCGATGTAAACGCGCAAGGGATCGGCGGTATTGGCGACCGGCTGGAGTTGCAAAATAGTCGGCGCCTGAGTGGAAGCGCTGTAATCTATGTTAAAATGTTTATTTCCTTCTAAGGTCAGGTCGTAATGAGCAGTCGGGAGTATTCTGAAAAAAGATTGGTCGATGTTGTTCCCCTGATTTTGGACGGCACCCGACAGATTTGCTTCCTGCGCAATCGCGCCGAACGACAAATTATAGCTGGCGCGGTTGATCCGGTAGCTCAGACCCTCCTGGTGATATACATAGCGGCTTTCGTACATATTGCTCAACGCCTGGTTAAAAACGGGTTCGCCGTTCGCCATATCGTACAGCCGGTAATCAGCGGCAGTCGGCGCGTTTTGGTAGCTGTAAGAAAACTGCGCGTAAGTTTTTTTTGCGATCGGTTCCGTATAGTTCACAGAAAGAGTATAGGTCTGCGCGTTGTTTTGCTTTGTACCGGTCTGGGCGATGCTGTCGTTGCGGACAATGTTTTGTGAAGCGTCGTAGAGCGTAATTCGTCCCGTGTTTTGGTCGTTCCGCGAGTCGGGTTTAATATCGAAAATAAATTCCGCCGTCAGGCTCCGGCCTTTTTTAGCAAATTTACGGCGATAAAGCAGGTCGGCGCCCGCCTCCTTGCCTATGCCGTCGGCGGTGCTGATCCGGTTGTTCACAGACGCGAGGCCTCCCTGAGCGTTGTAATTTTGAAGATCGTAGGGGCCGCCCACCGAGGTTTGGTTATAGCGGAACCCGGTCGTTAGTTTTAAAGACTGTACGGAATCCAGTTTATGCTCCAGAACCAGGTCTACGCGGTGGCTGGCGTTAAATTGCCGGACGAGGTCGTTTTCGAGCGTTGAGTAGCTTCCGTTGGGCAGGTAATTTTGCGTATTGATCTGTTTATCAAAGATTTGGTTGACCTGGCTGAAAAAATAGGACGTCGTAATATTGGTTTTTTTGGAAAGTTCTTCATAGAAATTGAGCCCGCCGGAAGAAGCGGCGGCAAACCCTTTATCGGGCCGGTCGTCCAAAGGGATCGAGGCGTCGTTGCTGTTAATGTTGATGGTCATACTTCCGCCCTGCCCCATATTGCGGGTAGCGCCCGAAAAATCCATATAATCGCTAAAGTTATAGCCTTTGACGTTGACGTTGTTGAGGTTAGTCAGAATAGAAACCTGTTGGGTCTGCGTAAAGCGATTGAGCGTCGTTTTCTCTGAGTAACGGAGGTCGGAATTGTCGTCTGCGATCCCGGCGCCGGTCGCCACTTTCCCGAATAATCCTTTCTGGTATTCCTTTTTGGTTTGCAGGTTGATGGTCTTTTCTTTTTTGCCGTCCTCAACGCCTGAAAATTCGGCGGCGTCGGATTTCTTGTCGTAGACCTGCACTTTTTTGACCGCGTCGGCGGGTAGGTTTTGCGTGGCGATCTTAGGGTCTTTACCAAAGAATTTTTTGCCGTTGACCAGCACCTGTTTTACGTTTTCGCCCTGCGCCTTAATGTTCCCGTCAGCGTCCACCTGTACGCCCGGCAATTTTTTCAACAAATCTTCCACCGACGCATTGGGCTGCACTTTAAAAGCGCCCGCGTTGTATTCAATGGTGTCTTTGTTGAACGTCACCGGATTTTGCTCGCCCGTGATCGTGACCTCCGCCAGCCGCGCGCTCGACGCCGTCAGCGGAAGCTCGCCCAACGCAAGCGGCGATGTCTCCGTTCGCGGCTCCAGGACGCGCTGCAACATTTGATAACCTATATAAGATGCCCGCAGCAAATATTTTTTCCCCGTAGCGGCGCGCAGCGTGAATGCGCCTTTTTCATCCGAATGCGTAAACTGGACGATGCTCGAATCTTTGGCGTCGAGCAAAACCACCGTCGCCATCTCCAACGGCTGCCGGGCGCTATCGGCAACGACGCCCGAAACCGGGTATTTTGATTGCGCCCATGTTAGCGTAGGGCCGGTTAAAAGGAGAATAAGGAATTTTTTTTTCATACCGTCAAAGTTGCGGGCTGTGCTAAAAAATATTCCTGCAAAGATATACGATGTTTATCGTAGATTCAAATAATGTACGTTTTATTTCGTAGAATATTAAATTACAATTAGCCTCTCTCATAAAATTGTGAACCATATCATCCAAAATTAGAAAAACCCCATAGGATAAGATAGATTTAACCAAAGAGGAGATTGAAGAAATACGACGTAAAATAGAAAAAGCTTAACAGACGCCCGTTAAGCTTTTTCAAATTTTCACATTCTTCATTCATTATTATCTACAATTCTTTCCGTAACCGCGCTACCGGAATATTCAACTGTTCGCGATATTTGGCGACCGTTCGGCGCGCAATATTGTACCCTTTTTCAAACAGCAACTCTTTCAGGCGTTCGTCGGAGAGCGGCTTATTTTTACTTTCCGCCTTCACCACGTCGTCCAGGATCTTTTTAACTTCGAGGGTGGAAATTTCTTCGCCGTCGTTGTTTTGAAGCGCTTCGGAGAAAAATTCTTTGAGTCGTTTTACGCCGTATTCCGTTTGCACAAATTTACTGTTGGCGACCCGCGAAATAGTGGAGATATCAAGCCCGGTCCGGTCGGCCACGTCTTTCAGGATCATGGGGCGGATCTTCTTGGAATCGCCCGTCAGGAAATATTCTTTTTGATAGAGCATAATGGCCTCCATCGTATTATACATCGTATTTTCGCGTTGGCGGATGGCGTCGATGAACCACCGCGCGGAGTCGATCTTCTGCTTAATGAACAACACCGCTTCTTTTTGCAGCCGGTCCGACTTGCCCATGGCGCGGGTGGTTTTATAGGATTTCAGCATATCGCGGTACTGGTCGCTAACGCGGAGTTCGGGCGCGTTGCGAGGGTCGACGATCAGTTCCAGGACGCCGTCGCGGTTTTCGATGATGAAATCGGGAATAATATACTGCGCGCCGCGGTCCTGCTGCGAAAAATAGCCGCTGGCGGGTTTCGGGTTGAGTTTCAGGATTAGGTCGATGGCGCGCTTCAGATCTTCTTCCGTGATGTTGAGCTGACGCTGTAGGCGGGTATAATGTTTCTTAGAAAATTCTTCAAACAGGTCGTCGATCAGCCGCTCGGCGATCACATAATAAGGGCGGTCGGATTTAGAGGTCGTCTTTTGTTCCAGTTTGAAGCGAATTTGCAGCAACAAACATTCCTGTAAATCCTTCGCGCCCGTCCCCGGCGGGTCGAAACGATGTATTTTTGCCAGGATAGGCTTTATTTCCGCGACAGTAACGCTCATGTTATGACCAAACAATAAATCGTCGGCCATCGATTCGAGGTCCCGCCGCAAATATCCGTCGTCGTCGATGCTGCCGATGATCTGCTTGGCGATAGCCAGTTCCTTTTCGTTTTTCAGTTGGAGCAGGCCAAGTTGCTGCTCGAGGTATTCATGGAAAGAATCCTCGAAAGCGGGCGCCTGAGGCGTTTTAATCTCTTCGTCCTGGTTATAGGCTTCGCCTTTGGTTTTAGAGTAATCGGAGTCGTCTTCCGTGAAACGCTCTAAATATTCGTCGAGTTCGACAGTCTCTTCGCGCGCCGGGGCTTCTTCTACCTCCGGGTCGGCATAATCGTCGACGGGCGCGGCTTCGTCCTCAAAATTGGTTTCTTCGCCTTCGGCGTTGAAGTTTTCATCGGGGTCGCCCTCTTCAAGGGCGGGGTTAACCTGTAATTCTTCTTTAATACGTTCTTCTAAAGTTGCCGTCGGAACCTGCAACAATTTCATTAATTGAATTTGCTGAGGCGATAACTTCTGAAGTAGACGTTGATATTGTCCTTGTCTTATCATGGGAAAACTTTTACGAACGCTCAAATTAAATCATGCCGCTAAAAAGAATGGTTCCCATAAGATTCGTTTTTGTGTTTACTAATTCTGACTATTGTAAGAAAATGCAATTTTACGGGTAATTTGGGGACAAAGTCAAGGGTAGAAGGTTGAAATAAATAAAATAATAATTTATTTAAAATAAAATATAAATTAATTAATTGATTATCAATGGTTTATACTTTTCTTTTTAAGAAAAAAAATTTTCCACAAAAGACATGCCAATAATCCTGATCTACCCTAACCTGCGTATTTGATTTATTATACGGTCGGCTTCATTCTTTTGTTTTATAAATTTCCGCTTTAACATTTGCCCTTCCAAAGGTAAAAATTCTCCCTACTGTCCCGTTTTTTGCGCTTACAATTACCCTGCCGGTTCGATTGATAAAGGGAAAGAAGCCCGTTAGCAAAAACGGGTTTTATTTTCTTCGCTAATCCGTTATCTTTGTCATAAAAATCAGCCTGCGTTAAACACAGGTTAAAACCAGGCCGCATGACCGCTAACGAAAAATTAACCGCCCTCCGCGCCGCAATGAAAAACGCCGGCGTCGACGCCTATATCATTCCCAGCGCCGATCCGCATCAAAGCGAATATGTCGCCGATCATTGGAAAATCCGCGAATGGGCGTCCGGTTTTACCGGCTCGGCCGGATATCTCTCAGTCGATGCGCATCATGCCGGATTATGGACCGACAGCCGTTACACCGCTCAGGCCGAGCACGAACTGACGGGAACAGACTGGCGCGTCCATGCTCAAAATGTACAGGGCGCGCCCGAACATATTCAGGCGCTGGCGGAAAGTCTGAAACCGGGCAGCGTGGTCGGATGCGACGGCAGGTTGTTTTCTACAGACTCCGTGCGCGCCATGAAAAAAGCCTTTGACCCAAAAGATATCCGGCTTGTTACGAATGTAGACCTGGCAAGTTCGATTTGGAAAGACCGTCCCGCTCCGCCGCCCCATCCGGTTTTTGAACATCCCGACTGGTATGCCGGAAGGAGCCGCGCGGAAAAACTTTCGCTGGTGCGTCAGTCCATGCAAAAAAACGCGGAAAACTGGCGATTAATCACTACCCTCGACGATATCGCCTGGACGCTCAACCTCCGCGGCGCCGACGTGGAAAGCAATCCCACTTTTATAGCCTATCTCGTGGTGGGCGACCAAAAATCCTATCTTTTTATCGACGATCAAAAAGTCCCGGAAGAAATTAAAATAGCCCTTCGTCACGACGGCGTGCATATAAAGCCTTACAATGAAATTGATCCTTTCCTGCATGACCTGAACGAAAACCAAACAATCGGCGTCGATCCTGATACCCTGAGCCGCCATTTGGAACTAGCCATCCGGGAAGCCTCGGTTTTCAACAGCCCTACGCCTACGCAGCGCTTGAAAGCCTGCAAAAATGAAACGGAACTTCGCCATATCCGGTATGCTATGGTCAAAGACGGGGTCGCGCTGACCCGCGCCTTCCGCTGGATCGAACAGACCCTGGCTCAACGAACCCTAACCGAATACGAAATTGCGGCCATGCTGGCACAATACAGAAGCCAACAGGCGGATTATATGGGCGAAAGTTTCAACGCCATTGTCAGTTATAAGAAGAACGGCGGCGTCATTCATTATCGTCCAACGCCCGAAAACAGCGCCATCGTAGAAAAGAACGATATTCTGCTGATCGATTCCGGCGGTCAATATATTGACGGGACCACCGATATTACCCGCACCATCGCCCTGGGCGAACCGACTGCCGAACAAAAACTCCATTTTACGCTCGTCCTGAAAGGCATGATCGCTTTATCCATGCTGAAATTCCCGGTAGGAACCCGGGGCGTGCAGATGGACGCCGTCGCCCGAATCCCGCTTTGGGAACACGGGCTCAATTATCCGCACGGGACCGGCCACGGCGTCGGCTATTTTCTCAACGTCCACGAACCGCCGCAGGGATTTACGCCTTCCTGGACCCAGCGCGGCAAAACCGTGATGGAAGCCGGCATGCTAACCTCCAACGAACCCGGATTTTATAAGGACGGCGAATACGGGATCCGTATTGAAAACCTGATCGTCGCCGTGCCGGACGAAAAATATCCCGATTTTCTGCGATTCGATACGGTCACGCTTTTCCCGATCGATCAGAAAATGACGGACGTTTCCCTGCTCGACGCGAAAGAAAAAAACTGGCTCAATCAATACCACCAGACCGTTCGCCGCGAACTTGCGCCGCACCTCAATCCGGAAGAGCGCGACTGGCTCGCGCAGGCCTGTAAAGAGATTGGATAGAACGATTTTAAATAATAAAAACAATTGGGCTATTTTAATTTTTCCTTTACTTTTGTCGCCGCCAAACCTGTTCACAGTAAAAAGCAGAACAAAAAGAAGAACGCTTTAATGTTTTTCAAAGAATTGATTATCAATGAATTGAACGTAAATAATTTATCATTCATCATTACTAACTAACTTCCAACTAAAATCCAGATAATGAGCTCTAATCAGCAAGATTATTATAACCCGACCGGAAAGAAAGGATATTGTATTATGTACTTTTTTATTTTCCTTATCCTTTTTACCCTGTTGGTCGTCATGATCTACAACCGGAATTCTGTACTGGACTTTAAGTAATCCGTCGCCGCTAACGCGTCGCTTACAGCAAATGATGAAAAATAAGCGCTGTATTTTGCAGATTCAATTTAAAGCGGCCTATAAATGATGAAACTTATATTTCATAATCCATCATTTATAATTCATTATTCTTAAAATAGGCTTTCTCCTTTGCGGGGAAAGTCTATTTTTCTATCTTTTTATTTCCTGATCCGTAGTTGGCCTGCCTTATGACTCCTCTACTCGAACAAGCCTTTTCGCCTGAGGCCTTCCGTCAATATGGGCGCGAACTGGTCGATCTGCTGGCCGATCATCTCGATGCAGTCCACAACGACTCCGAGGCGCCGGTCATAGCATACGTTTCGCCGGAAGAACAACTCAATTGGTGGGAACAGGACTTTCAACGTCCGGTCGCAGAAAGTCCCGTCGGCGTTTGGCGCGACATATTGAACCGGTCTATTCACGTTGCACGGAAGCGCTATATCGGCCACCAGGTTCCGCCGCCCGCGCCTGTCGCCGCGCTTTCCCAATTATTGACCGCCGTGCTCAACAACGGCATGGGCGTTTACGAAATGGGCATGGCCGGCAATGCCATCGAACGGATCGTCGCCCGGCTGGTAGCCCGTAGGATGGGTTTCGATGAAAACGCTTCTGGTTTCTTCACCTCCGGCGGCGCCCTCGCCAACCTGACCGCCCTTCTTACAGCCCGCGCCGCGCTTACCCAGGTTTGGGAATTGGGACCTGGGGAAAAACTGGGGGTTATGGTTTCTGAAGAAGCGCACTACTGCGTCGACCGCGCCGCCCGCATCATGGGTTTTGGCGATGAGGGAATCATAAAAATTCCCGTGAACGACCGTTTTCAAATGCGGACAGAACTTCTGGACGATCATTTCGACCTGGCCGAATCGCGCGGTCTGCGGATCATTTGCGTAATTGGCAGCGCCTGCTCGACTTCAACGGGCGCCTTCGACGATTTACAGGCCGTCGGCGCTTTTTGCCGCCGCCGCAGCCTCTGGTTCCATGTGGATGGCGCGCATGGCGGAGCGGCTGTTTTCTCGCAAAAATACAGACCCCTCTTGCGGGGAATAGAAGCGGCGGATTCGGTCGTTCTGGATTTCCATAAAATGCTATTATCGCCTTCGCCCGCTTCCGTCCTTATCTTCCGGCGCGACGAGGACGCCTATAAAACTTTCGCCCAAAAAGCGCAGTATCTTTGGGCGGATCAAAACGCCCGCGAATGGTATAATTCCGGTAAACGCACCTTTGAATGCACTAAACCAATGATGGTCGTCGGCGTTTACACCCTGCTGAGAACGTACGGCGAAGCGCTGTACGAACAAAATGTGGATACATTATTCGACCTCGGAAGCGCTTTTGCGGCGCTGGTTCGCTCCCGTCCGCTCGAATTTGAGCTGGCGTTGGAGCCGCAATGCAATATTGTCTGCTTCCGGTGTGTAGGCGCGGGCGACCTTAACGATCTAAACAACCGCATCAGAGAACGACTTTTAGCCGACGGAAAATTTTATATTGTACAGACCTTTATACGGAACGCTGTTTATTTAAGGGCTTCAATTATGAATCCGTTGACGACGCCGACCGAATTAAATGAACTCCTGCAAGAGATCGCGCGCATATCGCAGGAATTGGAACGGGCTACATAATTTTTTGCAGCGATATAAAATTTATAAAAATAGGTAGAAAAGGTGTGACGGATTAAAAAGCGGTAGTCTCTAAATCGTTAATCAAATAATATTCGTCAAAAGTTACTTAAAAATTGTACAATGAAAAACGTTATCAAAATTGCCGCTATTTTAGCTCTGACTTCTTCTTTCGTCGCTTGCGATAATACTCCTGAGAAAAAAGCAGAAGCTGCCGGAAACAGCGCCGCAGCCGCTACCGTCGCTACGGTTGATTCAACAGCGAACGCTATGATTGATTCCACGAAAATGAAAACTAACGCTATGGTTGATTCCACGAAAATGAAAGCAGCCGCTACGGTTGACGCAGCTAAAATGAGCGCCGGCAACGCTGTGGACGCCGCTAAAATGAAAGCAAACAGCGCTATGGACGCAGCTAAAATGAAAGCAAACAGCGCTATGGACGCCGCTAAAATGAAAGCCGCCGATACAAAAGCAGCTGTGAAAGAAGCTGTTAAACATTAATTATAACCTAATTATAATCCTGTTATAAAAGCAACCGGTTTATTGGGTTTACCGGATTTAACCGGTTGCTTTTTCTTTTTTTGAAGAATGGATAAACGGACGGCTGATTAATTATCATTCATCACTTTTCATTCATCATTTTTTTAAGCCTTTCAAAACCATAAAGAAATTTAAGGTAAAAATTGTGTCCTTCTATATTTGTTAAGTGGCGCCTATTGCAAAAATAGACGCCATTTTTTTGTTCCTAAGGTTTCATCCTTATTTCCCGTCGTTATCGTCGACTTCGATATGGAGTAAATGAAAAAATCGGTGAATAATTGGCGCAAAAAAAACCGCCATGATGGTCAGGAAAGTAACGCCGCTATAAATAGCGTACAGGGAAGCGAATATTTTAGAAGCGTCGTTGGGCATCGGCGACGTAGGACCCATACCCGTCAGGATCATCGAAGCGTTCAGGAACGCGTCCACCCAGCTCAGTAAAGCGAGATATTTATAACCGACCGTCCCGATAACCAGAGAAAAAATCAGGATGCTCATAGCGATCAGGAAATACTTAAAAACCCGGTCCCTGAATACCGGGATCGGAGCAAGGTGCTCCCCTTTGTGTTCCATTCCCAGAATGGAAGCGTTAGCGGTTCTGCGAAATCCCATAGTTTGAAACTGATAACCGAAGGCGGGTAGCTAATCTACCTCGGCGCCTCCGTTTTTTTTATAATTTCTTCAATGACTTCTTTAGTGGAGCTGCCGTCCATTTCCCGTTCGGGCGTCAGAATCATCCGGTGATTCAATACCGGGAAAACGACGTCCTGCACGTCTTCGGGGATCACAAAATCCCTGCCGTTTATGGCGGCGACGGCTTTTGACGTTTTCATGATCGCCAGGGACGCGCGCGGCGAAGCGCCCAGGAAAAGATCGCCATTGTGACGGGTATTATGGACAATAGCGGCAATATAATTCAATATTTCGTCTTTGATATAGACCTGCTCGACGGCGTCCTGGCAAGCCCGGAGTTCCGCTGCGGTAATGACCGGCTCCACTTCAGCTTTCATGGTTTGACGGAAATCATTTTTGAAACGCTGTAGGATCAGTTGCTCCTCTTCCAGCGTCGGATAGCCGATGATGATCTTGAAAATAAACCGGTCCAGTTGGGCCTCCGGAAGTTTATAAGTGCCTTCCTGCTCGATAGGATTTTGGGTAGCCATTACCAAAAAAGGAAACCCCATCGGGTAAGTAGAGCCGTCGATCGTTACCTGTTTTTCTTCCATCACTTCAAACAGCGCCGATTGCGTCTTGGCGGGCGCGCGGTTAATCTCGTCGATCAATACCATATTGGCAAAAATAGGACCCGGATGGAACCGGAATGTAGCCGTTTGCGACTGAAAAACCATCGTGCCCAACACGTCGGTAGGCATCAGATCCGGCGTAAACTGGATCCGGCTAAAATCGGCGGCCACAGTTTTAGCGAGCAGGCGGGCAGTCAGGGTTTTGGCGATACCGGGAGGCCCTTCCAGTAATACGTGGCCGTCGCATAACATGGCGACCGTCAGCAATTCGATCAGTTGGCTTTGACCGACGATCACTTTGGACAGTTCCCGCCGTATTTTTTCTGCCGCAATTTCTACAACCTTCATGCCTGCGTTTTTTTGTTCTTCCGCTTCGGCGGGCGGCGTGTATTGGGGTTCAATGGCGTGATCCATAAGTAAAAATTAAGGAAAAAAAATAAGACATGATCTGTGCGAAAGAGATAAAAATAAGGATAAATGTTGAATAATGAGCAACCATCTCATAATTCATAACTCATGCGAATAATGGGTTGAATAACATAAAAAAAGGCGCCGGGACAATAGACTCGAAAATTAGAATTGGATACAACGGGATCATACCCCTAAATCTCGGCTCTGATGTCCGTTCAGCCTTAATAAGCGCTGTTTTCGTCAACCCCTTGAGTCACATATAAGGCATATATAAGCCGTATATGAGTCATGTATGATTCATGTCTAACCGCCCTCTCAGAATATACTCGGTTTGGAAAAAGGTCAAACTAACAGGCGCCTCAAAAACATCGTATTCATAATGGTTTATCGGTGGTATCCACAAAAGGTAGCCGGTGTTTAACTGCTCTTGCTGGTTTTTAACCCATTATTCGCATAACTCATAATTATTTAATTAGCTTCGGCGCAAACTTTGTTGATAAAACAGTTGCAATGCCTGGTTCAACTCGATTAGGTCGTTTTCAACCGCCGTTCCCGCCACAATTTTCTGTTCCAGGCTGGCAATATGGCGGATAGACGGTTCGTCGGCCCCTGATTTTAAAGATAGGTTTTTGATGAAGTCTTCGTCTATTTCTTTTGACGTCAGGTTAAACCGCTCCCGCGCAAAAGTACGGAAATGTTTTAACTGACGGTGGGCGACTTTCAAAAAGTTTCTTTCTGAAAAATACATCCGCCCGATAGTTTGCACAAAAGCCAGCGACGCGTTGATCTTATCGGATCGCTGCGGAATGGGGCGTTGCCGTCTTTTTGCATAGAAAATAAAGTACAGGAAAATGAGCGACAGGAAAATATACCAGGCATACGCCAGCGCCCGCTGCGAAAGAATATATTGTAAAGGACCTTGTTTATTCCATTTATTATTACCGTTCAGGCTTTCCCCGACGGCGCGGGAAATCCGGCTTCGGGCGTCCCAGTAAATAATTCCGGGGGAAAGGTGTGAAAATACTTTGGCCGCGTATTGTTCTTTATCGGCGTCGAGCATAAAATAATTGGTGAAGAATAAAGGATTGGTGTGCAGGTAAAAAGCCCCTTTTCCGTACGGGATTTTTACAAAATTGACGTAATTCGTATCCAGCGTCCCCAGCGCCGTAGCATTATTCAGCGAGGGATCGCACTTTTTAATGGCCAGGGTGTCAAAATAATCCCACCAATACTCTGTCGCATACCGGTTATGCCGCGGATATTTGAACCGGATTTGGCCGGACGTTCGCAACTGCGGATGCGTCAAATTGGCGTAACATACAGAATCTACTCTCCAGGAGCCCTGTGAAAAATAACGTGACCACTTTCCGTGTAGCATATCCTTTTTCATGTCTGCCGTATCCGGTTCAGCGCACTGGTCCAGGTAAATAGAATCCAGCAGGGTAAAAGGTAAAACTTCGGCCCCCATGAAAGCCGTATTCCCTTTTTTTACAAAAGAAAGCAGCCGTTCCTGATCGAGGCTGTCGGCGTAGAGCGCTTCCCCGATAAAAATGTAATTGGCCGGCGAAGCCCCCGCGACGTCGGGCAACCCAAGTGCAATTTTGTCCGTCAGATTACGTACCGTGTCTGTTCCGGGAAAGTGGCGTAGCAAAGCGAGCGTTACAAACAGATCAAATGGCTCCTTCCCGTCGTCGGAAAAAGTATGGCTCCAGTTAATTTCCTTCGCCGCTTTCCGGTTTAGGATGACTGCCGCCAGACCGAAAAGCGCCAAGCCGCCAACAATTATCCAGGTCAGGTTATTGGAGATTTTCATCAATTATCTCTTCTGAAATGTTGGAGGTCTGCTTTATAAGTATCAAATTGCTCCTTGTAGAAACGACTTTAGACTAAAAATGGTGTCGCGCCTCAATGTTTAACCAGTTGATTGTGCGCGTCCGGGAAAACAAGCGTGGGTTGAAAATTTTTAGCCTCTTCCCGCGTCATCCACGCGTACGACATAATGATCACCAGATCGCCCGGTTGCACGAGACGGGCGGCGGCGCCGTTCAGACAAATAATGCCGCTTCCCCGTTCGCCTTTAATGACATAGGTCTCAAACCGGGCCCCATTATTATTATCGACGATCTGTACTTTTTCGTTGGAAAGTAATTCGGCGGCGTCCATCAGGTCCTCGTCAATCGTAACGCTGCCCACATAATCCAAGCGCGCCTCCGTCACCCGCGCGCGGTGTATTTTTGATTTAAGTACTTCAATAAACATAATTGTTAAGCTTTCAACTTTCAGCTATAATTTGGTAATAATGAATAAATTATGCAAACCTGAAAGGACGGTACTGTTCGCTGCGTCGCCTTACTCTGCGGTTGCGCTTTGCGCTTCGACCGATTTTAAGATCACGTTGTCGATAAGGCGAACTTCGCCTACCCAGACCGCCAGCGTAACGACAATAAAATCTGCGTCGGCGAACGACTCTATGGGTAAAAGCGTTCGACCGTCGACCAGGTCAAAATATTCAACCTTCAAACCCGGGGTATTGTTCAATTTTTCGGAACACGCTTTTTTAATCTCTTCGGGGGTAAATCGCTCTTTCATAAAATCTGCCTGCCGGAGTGTTTGATAGAGCAGGGGAGCCAGCGTCCGGTCGTGCGGAGTCAGCCGCGCATTGCGGGAACTCATAGCCACGCCGTTATCTTCGCGGATGACCGGGCACATGACCAGTTCAATGGGCGCTCCTTTTTGTTCCAGCATAGCGCGGACAATAGTAAATTGTTGAAAATCCTTCTGACCCATATAAAGTTTATCGGGCTGAACGATATTCAGTAGCCGATTGACCACTTCCGCCATGCCTTTAAAATGGCCGGGGCGAAAAACCCCCTCCAGTGCCTGGTCCAGATCTCCGAACTCAAAATGAACAGACGTATCCAGACCGGGCGGATATATTTCCTCCGCTGAGGGCAGAAATAGAATATTGCAGCCGGCGGATTCCAGGCGTTCAATATCGCTTTCAATAGGGCGGGGATACTTTTCCAGATCTGCGGGATCATTGAACTGGGTAGGGTTGACAAAAATAGAGCAAACGACGGCGTCGGTTTCGCGGCGGGCTTTCTCAATCAGCGAGATATGGCCGCTGTGCAGCGCACCCATTGTCGGAACCATGCCAATTTCCTTACCCTTCTTTTTTAAAGCGCCGAGATACTTTTGTAAATCAGCGACCCTTTTAAATAAATACATATTTATAAAAAATAAATAACAGCGGCGTGATAGCGGAGGGTCATTTGTCCGGTCGACGGCAGGGCTGTAAGTCGGCAAATGAAACGCTCCAGAGTCGCAAAGATATTTGATTTTTCAAACTCACAGCTTTTAATCGGACCTTTTAATTGGTAATATGCGGTTAAATAACTAAGAAAAGTAGTAAATAATGCGTATCTTTGCGCATTGTTTGAAACAGAGTCAACCTTACGGTTTTTATCCACCTTCTATTTAAAACTACGCTGGCTACATGAGTAAAAAGAAAATTCTCATCGTGACGCAGGAAATGGAACCTTATACTGCGCTTTCCGAAATCTCTTCAATCGCCAATCAACTACCTTTATTCCTCAACGACAATAGCTGCGAGATTCGAATTTTGATGCCCCGCTTCGGTACCGTCAATGAACGCCGCCACCGGCTGCATGAAGTAGTGCGCCTTTCCGGCATGAACATTATTGTCAACGACGACGATTACCCGCTCATTATTAAAGTCGCTTCCCTGCCGGGCAGCCGTATCCAGGTATATTTTTTAGACAACGACGATTTCTTCAAACGCAAATCCGTTTTTGAAGATTCTGAAGGCAAACCGTTTAAAGATAATGTAGACCGTATGGTCTTTTTTTGTAAAGGCGTCATTGAAACACTTAAGAAATTTAGCTGGCCGCCCGACGTTATTCACTGCCACGGCTGGATGACCAGCCTGGTGCCGCTTTATTTGCGCACTGCTTATAAAAGCGACCCCATCTTTCAGTCGTCGAAAATTATTTATTCCCTCTTTGATACTTTTAACGAAACGATCTCCGTTGAAGATTTTCACGCTAAGGCCATTATTAATAATATGACTACAGACGATTTGACGCCCTTCCAAAACGGCGACGAAGTGGATCTTCAAAAAGGTGCTGCTATTTTTGCCGACGGCGTGGTGGTAGGCAGCGTAAACAACAGCGATTCCGTTCTAAAAATGTTGGATATGCTGGAAAAACCCGTCTTGAAACATAATCACGAAACGGGCGTTGGCAAAGAGTATTTTAATTTTTATCAGTCCCTGGAAACGGTTGAAAATATTGTCGGCTAAGGTCGGTCCGCCCGGTCGTTTGGCCCCGGCGCTCCGCTGTATGCGTCGGCGCGCGTTTTCCAAATTCGTCAATACCTTATTCACTGAGCGGCCCGCCCGACGGCGCTCTTATTTGTTTAAATGAAAAATATTGTTATTGCGCTGGCCTGGTCGCTAATGGCGGGTGCTCTTTTTGCAGCCATTTCCGGCTGTACCAAACCTACCCTGATTGGCGCAGATTTATTTCAGGGTCCCGGATTTAATCTTACTTTTACAGATACCGTCGCGATCAACGCTTATTCAGAAAAGCCCGATTCCGTCGTTACGTTCAATTCCGGCTGGTCCACGACCGCTACCGGCGACGCGCACTATGGTAGTATGCTGCTGGGTTGTTTCAAAGACCCGACGTTCGGCGTCTCAAAAGCGACCATTTTTACTCAACTTTCTCCTATCAATAGTTTTAACTATGCCGCCAATGCGACAATTATAGATTCTGCGTTCATTTATTTGCCCTACAATCCGGTTTACGTTTATGGCGATACCATGCAGCCGGTCACCATCAATATTTATCGCATGACGGAAGATTTTAGAAATTCTCCCGTTCAGTATTCGTCCAAGAATTACGCGACCGAAACTAAGCCGCTCGTCAGCTATACGTTTATGCCGACGCCCAACATCGTTAACCGCGATTATACTTACAACACTTCCGTCGCTACGCCCGACACGACCAAGCCGCATATTTTGATTAAATTTACGGGCGCCGATTTAACCAATATTATCGGTATCTTACGGGATTCTGCGTTGTACGCCCACCTGTCGGATAGCGCCAGTTTTTTTAGCGCTTTCAAAGGTTTGGCATTCAGGATGGATACTAAAGGAAATAATAGTTTGTTAAGTTTTGTCGTGGACAGCGCGCGCCTGATGGTTTTTCACGATTCATCCGGCAGGTTCGATTACACGATGGCGCTCGGAGGCAACGGCGCCATCGGCTCCAATTATTTTACGCATGATTATAGCGGCACCGTTATTCCGCAATACCTGAGAACCAAAGCGAGCGATAGACTTTTCCTTCAGGATATGGCCGGACCGACCATCCGCATGGAAATTCCCAACGCCAACCTGCTGGGAAAACTTTCGACCACCGGTAAAATTGCCGTCAATAAAGCGGAACTTAACTTTACGATCGACGACAGCGACGGTATAGACCCTATTGATCAAATTTTCGTATATAAACAAGCAACTGACGGCTCATTGACGGCCGTCGCCGACGCCGCCCTTGCGCTCAGTTCTTATGGCACCTACGGTAATTACGCGCTGTTTGGCGGATCCGTTACGCGCGACACGCTGGATAACGGAGTAACCATCAAGAAGAAATATAAAATGAATATTACCTATCATTTTCAAAAAATGATCGAAGGCGTAGAAGGGCCTACTTTTTATATTCTTCCGTTATATAAAGCCCAAAAAGGACAACGAGCGGCTATTTACGGACCAACCTACGCTAAAGATCCGCGTTTCCGGGCAAAATTAAACCTTACCTATACAAAATTATAACGCGGTTTAGTAACTATAATGGTAAACATTCGTTTATTTTTTAACGTTCCGCTGGAATATTTAAATTTATTCTTGGCTTTAACGATAAAAATTAACTCATAATCCATTACCCTATAGAAGTGCTTTCCGATCGCTTTCTAAAATTTAATTAAATTCATGTGCGGCATTGTAGCTTATATTGGTAAAAAACAGGCGTTCCCGATTATCATAAAAGGATTGCAGCGATTAGAATATCGCGGGTACGACAGCGCCGGCGTTGCGTTGTTCAACGGAGATATGCATATCTATAAGAAAAAAGGGAAAGTTAGCGAACTGCTGGAATTCGTACAGAATAAAAATACGGAAGGAACCGTAGGGATCGGTCATACCCGCTGGGCCACCCACGGTAAACCGGACGACCTCAACGCCCACCCTCATATTTCGGGTAACGGCCGCCTGGCGCTGATCCACAACGGCATTATTGAAAACTACGCAACCCTCAAAAAAGCGCTTCAGCGGCTCGGACATGTGTTCCATTCGCAAACCGATACGGAAATACTGGCCCACCTGATCGAAGAATTACAGGAACGGGAAACCCTTTCGCTGGAAGAAGCCGTTCGGGTAGCGCTAACGAAAGTGGTCGGCGCTTATGCCATTGTCGTTATGGACAGAGAAGATCCTTCCAAACTGGTTGCCGCGCGGAAACAGAGTCCGCTGGTATTGGGCATAGGCGAAGGCGAGTTTTTATTGGCGTCTGACGCGACGCCGATCATTGAATACACCCGTAAAGTAGTCTATATCGAAGACGGAGAAATTGCCGTAGTCCGGAAAAATGGAACTTTCCAGATCAAAACCATCGAAAATATTGAGACCGATCCGTACGTCCACCAGCTTGACCTGGAACTGGAAGCCATAGAAAAAGGCGGGTTCGATTATTTTATGCTCAAAGAAATTCATGAGCAGACAAAGACCATCGCCGACTGTATGCGCGGACGCCTCAATCCAATAGAAGGATGGGTTCGCCTGGGTGGTTTGGACGAATACGCTAACCGGATCATGAATGCCGACCGCCTGCTTATTATCGCCTGCGGGACTTCCTGGCATGCCGGACTGGTGGCCGAATATCTGTTTGAGGAATTGGCTCGAATCCCCGTCGAAGTAGAATACGCTTCCGAATTTCGATACCGGAATCCTGTTATTACCGCTAAGGACGTAGTGATCGCAATCTCTCAATCCGGCGAAACGGCAGATACGTTGGCCGCGATCGAAATGGCAAAAAAACACGGCGCGCTGATCTACGGGATCGTTAATGTGGTGGGTTCTTCTATTGCCCGCGCGACCGACGCCGGGTCTTATATACATGCCGGGCCGGAAATTGGCGTAGCTTCTACTAAAGCTTTCACCGGGCAGGTAACGTTGTTAACCATGATGGCATTGAGCCTGGGATATAAAAAAGGGACCATTTCAGAATCACAATACAGGCTATTGATGAACGAAATGGAAAATATCCCTAAGAAAGTCGAACAGGTACTGGCGCTCAACGATAAGATCAAACATATTGCCGCAGAAATAAAAGATTCTTCTAACGCGTTATACCTCGGCAGAGGCTATAATTTTCCGGTCGCCCTTGAAGGCGCTTTGAAACTGAAAGAAATTTCGTATATTCACGCCGAGGGTTATCCCGCCGCAGAAATGAAACACGGCCCGATCGCCCTGATCGACGAAAATATGCCGATCGTTGTTATTTGTACCAACAAAAGCGCGCATGATAAGATCGTCAGCAACATTCAGGAAGTGCGCGCCCGTAAAGGGATTGTCATTGCCATCGTTAATGAAGGCGATGTTGTTATTAAAGGATTAGCCGATTATGTGGTGGAGATCCCCGAAACTGAAGAACCGTTGACGCCGTTGCTGTCTGTTATTCCGCTTCAGTTGCTTGCTTTCCACATTGCCGTTATGCGGGGTTGTAATGTCGACCAGCCGCGCAATTTAGCTAAATCTGTTACCGTAGAATAAAATTGGACGTTGTTCAAATTATAAATAGAAAAGGATGGACTTTAAGATGCAATACAATTCCCAACTGGAGGAATTGATTATGCCCGAATACGGACGGAATGTTCAGCAACTCATTCGCGAAGCGCAGAAAATTGAGAACGAAGCCCAGCAGCGCGCTTACTGCGACGAGATCGTCATTCTTATCCAACAGCTATACCCGCAAAGCAAAAATATTGAAGATTATCGCGAGAAACTTTGGAAACATATTTATCGCATTTCAAAATATCAGCTCAAAGCGCTTCCCCCAAGCGGCGAGCGCCCCAAACCGGAGGACGAACGTAAAAAGCCCGAGTTGGTTCCCTATCCTGCCACCACCAGCCGGTTCCGCCATTATGGTAATAATATTGTGCTGCTTATTAAAAAAGCCGTTACCATGGAAGACGGCCCCATTAAAAGCGGATTTGTTCATACCATCGGCTCGTACATGAAACTGGCCTACCGGACCTGGAATCGAGAACACTTCGTTAGCGACGAAATTATTAAAGGCGACCTGGCCACGCTCTCCGGCGGCAAACTCAACCTGGACGATCATTTTGATATTGACAGTCTTTCCAATAATGGACGCCCAAAAAATAATATGTCCGGTTCAAATAATCGCCCCAACCTAAATAACAACCGGAACAACCCAAATAATCCTAACGGTCCCCGCAACAATAACGGTCCCCGCAACAACAACGGCCCTAACGGTCCCAACCGCAACAATAACAATAACAACAATAATAACAACAATAATAACCGCCGCCGCAAGTAGAGACGTAGGAATTTGCGTCTGTTTGCAGTCCTGTTGGCTGTCTGTTCTATGAATATTCTTTAAATTCGTAAAAAGGGTTTTTATTATTCCGCGTCAACCTGCCGCTCTGACAGAAGACGCAAAAACTTTGCGTCTTTACCTATTAATACGCGCGCCGTTGTTCGAATTAACCAACCGCCAAACGATGAAACCATATATTTCCCTGTCAGAAATCAGCGCGGATCTAAGCGATGGTAAAATTACCTGCGCCGAACTCGTGGCGGGTTATCTTCAGCGTATCCAACAAACCCGTCATTTGAATGCCTACGTGGAGGTGTTTGCCGATGAAGCCATAGCGCGCGCCGCCGAGTTGGATAAAAAATACCTCGCCGCGCCCGAAACTGTCGGACGTTTATTCGGAGCCGTTCTTTCCATTAAGGACGTTCTTTGTTACGAAGGGCATAAGGTCTCCGCAGCCTCCGCTATTCTACAAAATTTTACTTCCGTTTATTCTGCCACAGCCGTCGCGCGACTTTTAGCTCAGGATGCTATTATTATCGGGAGAACCAATTGCGATCAGTTTGCGATGGGGTCTACAAACGAAAACTCCGTCTACGGTCCCGTACTGAATGCCGGCAACGAAGCAAAAATTCCCGGCGGATCTTCCGGCGGAGCGGCGGTTTCCGTCCAGGCTTTTACCTGCCTTGCCGCGCTGGGTTCCGATACGGGAGGTTCTGTCCGTCAGCCGGCGGCTTTTTGCAGCTTGATTGGTTTCAAGCCCACTTACGGACGCATTTCCCGCTTCGGGTTATTAGCGTATGGCTCGTCGCTCGACCAGATTGGTGTTGTCAGTCACAGCGTTGAAGACGCGGCTTTATTATTGGAAACCATGGCTGGCGCGGACGATTATGACGCTACGGCGAGCAGCCGGGCCGTACCGGCTTATCTGAAATTATTAGAAGCGGAAGCGGCCCGGGTTCCACCTTACCGGATCGCTTATTTTAAAGAAGCGGTCCATCAGGAAGGATTGGAAAAAGAGATCAAAGCGGCTACCTTAGCAGCAATAGATAAAATTCGTCAGGCTGGTCATATCGTCGAGTCGGTGGATTTCGAGTATCTGGATTTTATGGTTCCCGCTTATTACGTCCTTTCTACTGCGGAAGCATCTTCTAATTTATCGCGCTATGACGGCGTCCGATTTGGATTACGTGCAAAAGGCGCTAAAACACTGGAAGAAACCTACAAAAAAACTAGGACTGAAGGCTTTAGCGAAGAAGTGAAACGAAGGATCATGTTAGGCGCTTTTGTATTGAGCGCCGGCTATTACGACGCCTATTACACTAAAGCGCAAAAAGTAAGGCGGCTGATCGCCGACAGAACCGGCGCTATTTTTCGCGATTATGATTTTATCATGACGCCGGCCAGCCCCGCTCCTGCATGGAACATCGGCGAAAAAACGGACGATCCTGTCGCTATGTACCTGGCGGACGTTTTTACCGTTCAGGCAAACATGACGGGCGCGCCCGCTCTTTGCCTGCCTATCGGAAAACATAGCGAAGGAACCGGTATCGGGCTACAGTTTATGGCCCCCGGTTTTGAAGACGCTAAATTGCTGATCTTCGGAAATAAAATAAAAAAAATATTTGCTTCTGTCTAAAACAATTAAATTATTATTATTTTTTATAGATATGATACTGTAAATATTTATAAACCATTTAAATACAATAAATTATACTTATAATTCTAAAAAAATTTATTGTATATAATCTGTTTATCCATATGAAAATTTTATTGTCCGGTAAAATATTATATCGTTAAGAAAAAAATTACTAAAATTTTATGGAGATACGTAGCGCTTATTTGGAATACATTTTTACCTTTGTTTAAGGCGCAAAAAAGATCATCGGTTTAACCGGACTCAAAACGGCGCTTTTTTTGAAATACTAATGCGTCGACCACTTTATCAAGTATAGGAAAAGGACATTATTTAATATTTTAAAAGGACACACTTTAACTTCTTTACTATGAAAAAAAATCTACTCACCATAGCTTTGGCTTTAGGCTTTTGTTCTATAGTTTCAGCTACAGTCGACGCGGATGTAGAAAACAGGCTTAACAGCCTCAATTGCATTATCTCCAACCCCTCCGATCCGGCAGCTATTAAAATGATCTGCCGCCTGTTAGCCTCTAAGCAGGAAACCGAAAAACTCATCGGGCGCACCGCCACCTACTTCCCTTTCTTCGACCAGCAACTTAAAAAATACAATTTACCGGAAGAGCTAAAGTACGTCACACTACTTGAATCTGAACTTAATAATCGTGAAGTTTCCGGATCCGGCGCAACCGGCGTCTGGCAATTAATGGCCGACGTACATCAGGAATTCGGCCTCCGTATAGACAGGGCCCTTGATGAAAGATACGACCTGCTACGCTCGTCCGAAGCGGCGCTGAAAGATTTGAAAAGAATGTATGAAGCTTATGGCGACTGGAATTTGGCCCTTGCCGGTTATAATTGTGGCGTCGGAAAATTAGCGGAAGCTATAAAACGCGCCCGCAGCAAAAATTTTGAACAGGTAAAAAACTTTTTGCCCGAGCAAACGCGTAATTATATTCCAAAATTTGTCGCATATACTTACATTATGCGAAACTACCGTCATCACGGCCTTCATCCGCGCTTGCCGAATATCGATATGCAGGTAGTAGGAGCTGTTAAGGTTTTTAATTATATGACGCTTCAACAGGCGGCAGACGTTACGGGCGTCCCGTTAACCATCATTAAAGACCTAAATCCGCAATACGGAGAAGGATTTGTGCCGGACGATAAAGAAGGACATAATCTTTTTCTTCCCCGCCGCGTTGGTCCGGCCCTGGAAGAATATTTGGCGCATCCGGACATGAAAGGCTCTATCGCTCTCCATTTTTCCCCCATCGTTATTACGGACGGCGTACCCGCTTTAAAAGAAGATCCAAATTATTTTATGAGCGTCTATACCTGTGCCGAAGGCGAAACCTTAGAATCGCTGGCTCCTTTGTTCAATTGCGACGCATATAATCTGGCGCTATGGAACCATCTTGATCCTTCCGCTCCTTTAACGGCGGGCCAGGAACTGACTTTGTACATGCCGCGCGTCGCGCCTAAAAGGGCATAATTCTTTGCTGTTCTTTATAAGTTATAATAAGATCCTGATACTTCTTTTTATTCTATTACAAGCATAAGCATAACCAAAATAAGGTTAAAAACCAACGCCAACCGGGCGGACGTTACAACGTTCGCCCTTTTTTGTTCCTGCATTAAAAATCAACGTTCAGGCTGTACTAACCCTCCCCCGCGCTGCGCGCGGGGAAAGGGAGTGGGAAATCAAATTCCGGGTTTTAAGTCGCAAGCGGTATGGATAGGTCTTGATCGGTCCAAACTATAAAAGTTGACTTAATTATTGAATTTTTGCCGTCGTCAAAATTGTCAAAATAAATAAAAAAATTAGGGCAAACGCTGGCGCGTTTGCCCTAAAAAGAGAAGGTAATAAAATAATCCCCTGGAATTGGCAGACGTAAAACCTTGTTAATCTACTTCCCCGGGAACGGGAATTTATTTAGATGCTTCCAATTTGATTGACAATCCAATGGCGTCGTGCACCAATTTATCTTGCAAAGTTCCTATCATGCCGGAGTGAAAAGTAATACCCCACTGGGTACGGTCGATATAAAATTTAGGCGTGGTAGCCATTATTTTTCCGTTCGCCATGTGGATAGTCGCCGGAAAAGAAACTTCGTTGGTCTTATCTCGGATCGTCAGATTGCCGGTAACCTGATGATTACCTTCTTTGGCGGAAGGTGTAGAGACAACTTTCGTAATAACAAATTTGCCTGTCGGAAATTTTTCTGTTTCAAAAAAATCGCCTGTTTTGAGGTGTTTTTCTAATCCTTCTTTTCCTCTGCCGTCCATGTCTTTATCGGCAATCGAATTCATATCCAGATCAAAAGAGCCGCCTGAAATATGTCCCTGCGCGTCGGTCATAAGTTGTCCGCCGCTAAGGTTAATAGTGCCATGGTGAACGCCTGTAGGTTTAGTGCCTTCCCAGGTGACGATGCTGGAAGCAGTATTTACTTTGTACATAGCCGGCGCTGAAACATGCGCGACGGTAAAAGCGAAAGAAAAGGCGACAACAGCTGTCAACGCCGGGAGGATGAGTTTTTTCATTGATAAAAACGTTTTAATAAATTGGAATAAAGTGATCGCTCGACCGAATAGGTAGAAAAGAACAGGAGTGTAGGGGTTTCAACCCGTTCGATTTCGATCAGTCCGCAAAGATAGCAAAGGAAAGACAAATAAAAGAATGGACAAATAAACCTTATTGATGGATTTTTACGCGC
>JBBRMZ010000028.1:0-28702 GCA_038230555.1 Chitinophagales bacterium | reverse complement strand
TGGCGCTCCGGCCGGGGACCGACCAAAGACATTTCACCGCGCAGCACATTCCAGAATTGGGGAAGTTCGTCGAGCCGCCATTTGCGCATGACGGCGCCGAAGGGCGTACAACGGTCGTCGCCGGTTTTGGAAAGCTGCGGGCCGCCGTTTTCGGAATCGGTGTACATTGACCGGAACTTGATGATATTGAAGGGCTTTCCATTGAAACCGACGCGCTCCTGGAAAAAGAAAATTGGCCCCGGCGAGGAGGTTTTAACGCGGACGGCCAGGTAGAGGTATACAGGGGATAAGATGATCATGCCCAATATGCAGGCGGTAAGATCGATGATTCTTTTGAGGACCTTTTGCCAGTAGGGCATAAGGTCCTGCCGGATCTCGATCAACACGGCCCCATATACGTGGTTCATTTTGACGGTTCCGAGCATAATGTCGTACATGTCGGGTATAATCTTAACGAGGACTTTTTCGCCAAAGTCGAACAATACGTTCAGTATTTCGCGCAGGCGGTTATGCTCGGAGGTTTCGATGGCGATAATGACTTCCTCTATTTCCCGCTCACTGATGATCTGGGCCATTTGTTCTATCTTTCCTAATTTTGGAAGGAAGGGTTGCAGGACGTTGGTACTCGAGCCGTTGGAATCGATAAAGCCGATAAAATTGTATCCCAGCCCTTTTTCGCGCTGCGTGATTTCCTGGTAGAGTTCGATCGCGTTTTGGTCGCCGCCGACGATGAGGGTGTTGTAAGAAACCAATCCCGCTTTCAGACGCCGGCTGGCGCGGGTGAGTAAAATCATCCGCACGGTCGCCGTAAAAAAGAAATGCAGGAACAACAGCATTTCAAAGGACGCGTAATAAGTATGGTAATCGACGACAAAATCGTCAAGGATCAGGGTAAAAAAAAGGAAAATAACTCCCAGGAAAGTCAGGAAAAATGTCCGGGAAAGCGTGGAAAGCCTGGAAAGCCGGTAAATATCTCGATAATTATCAAAAATGGAGTAAAACAGCACCCAGCCTACAGGAATTAATACTATTCCGAAATAAAAATTATGGTCGCGAAGAATGGACAGATCCAGCAGCTGGTTTTCTACGCGCACTTTTCGATACAAGAAAAAACAAGCCCAAGCCGTCATCGAAGTGAAGAAGTCGGCTATTAAATAAACGATGAAATCTTTGCGGCGCTGTTCTTTCAAAGCTACAAAATCAGGATTTTATGGTTGGATCATAAAAGAACGCTCTGTAGAGCGACATTTACAGGCCTTGAGATAAAGCGGACAAAATAAGCATAGTTTTTGATTTGAAGGGAACGCCCGCGATAATTTTACTTAACGATGAGTTTCGCGTTATCGATCAGAACGGTCGCCGTCGATCCCGGAAGGTCGGAGGTAAAATCTCCCTGGAGGAAAATGCTGAAAGAAAGCGCTCCGTTAGGCTGAGCTTCGTTGGTCAGGTTGATATAAATTTTGTTCCAGTCCGCGTTCGGCTTTAGTTGGATAATGGGCGCCGAACTCGGGCTTCCCCCCTGCAACTGGTCATAGGAAACCGCTCCGACGGTCAGGTAGGCGTCGGTCTTGTAATTGAGTTCGAGGTAAATATATTGATATTTTGCGGTTAGCGGAATCTGTCCGGCCGACCCTTTGACGAAGGAAGCGTTGGCTCGGTCTAAGGTAATTTTGCCCGATTTCCCCTCAAAGCCGCCGGGTTGGTTGGAGATCGTTAAAGCGCTGTTTCCGTCAAGGTCGTTACGGAAAATATTGGACGCGCCTTCAAAATCTTCTTTAAAAATAAACCTGGCGTCGGAACTATAAGCGGTTTGCGGAAACAAGGTATCCAATTTTGCGGGCGTCAGCGTTTTTGTCAGGTTCAACGAATTATAAAAAGGGTACTGGACGGGGTTGGATTTGATCCCGTTATTGCGGACGCCCGGAAAAATATGCAGCGTTTGCGAACCGGTCTCCAAAATCGGGAAAGTAGCGGGCAACTCATAAACGCCGTTCAGGACGCCGCCCACGTAGATCCAGGCGTCGGTAATTTTCTGGGAGGCGCTTCCCTGCGAGGACGAGACGTTCAAATGAAAAGGTTGGATATTTAAATAAGCAGGGACGTCATTTTTCCTGCCGCAAGAGGCAAAAATAAAGGACGTTAAAAACAGGAAGGATAGTATTTTTCTCATATAACTGATAAGGTGCAGCTGATAGCTACTCACCGCTGCTGATCGATGGTTTCAATGATCTGATGAGCTATTTTTAGCGCTCTGTACCCCTCCCCGATAGTCACGGGAATAGGGCGGTTGAACAAGATCGCTTCGGCGAAGGTTTCCAGTTCCCGCTGGATGGCGTTAACCGGAACGGACTCAGGCGTATTGATCTCCAGCATTTTGACGCCGCGCGGGGTTTCCAGTTCCATAAATTTACTATGGTCGACGCGAACGTCCTCGGTTTTATCGTGCAGGCGGATGATTTGCGTCGTTTTTTCTAAAAAATCCATGCTGATATACGCGTCGCGCTGGAAAAGGCGGATTTTCCGCATTTGCTTGAGCGACAGCCTGCTGGCGGTCAAATTTGCGACGCAACCGTTGACAAATTCGATCCGCGCGTTGGCCACGTCTGCCGAATCGCTCACGACGGCGACCCCGCTGGCGTGAATTTCTTTGACGTCAAACGGAACGAGGTGCAGCAATACGTCGATGTCGTGGATCATCAGATCAAGGATTACCGAAACGTCGGTCCCCCGGGGATTAAAATTCGACAGGCGATGCGCTTCTACAAACATGGGCGCTAACGGAATCCCTTCCAATGCAAGAAATGCCGGATTAAACCGCTCCACGTGGCCTACCTGTACTTTCACCTGATTTTTGCGAACCAGATCAATCAGTTCCTCCGCTTCTGTCAGCGTGTGGGTCAGCGGTTTTTCTATAAATACGTGTTTTCCCGCCCGTACGGCATAAGCCGCCAATTCAAAGTGCGCGGTGGTCGGGGCGACAATATCGACTGCGTCGCAGGATTCGATCAGGCTCTGGTAATCGGAAAAAGCGGGTATTTCAAATTCTTCTACTACTTCGCGGGCAGTCCCGGGGTCGGGGTCGTAAAAGCCGGTCACTTCGTAAGCAGGAATTGTTTTTAAACATTTTAAATGTATTTTCCCCAGCCTGCCGACGCCGAGGACGCCTATTTTTAATTTCATATAACGCGGTTCCTTTTTTATGGAACGAGGGTAAAAGTAAAAAATTATTGGAGATAGAAAGGTTTGTTTTCTAAGCAATAGCTACGCCGATATTAATTTCCAACAGTTTTAGAAAATATTTTGTTTTATTAAAACAATTTATTTATATTTGCCTTTAGAAAAAACAATTCCTACCTATTCCGCTAATAATCTAATTTTACCTACAAAAGAGAAGCTGCTACAATGGGACAAAACGACAAACTGATTGTCTTTCAGGACAAAGCAATCCGCCGCGTTTGGCATAAGGAGGAATGGCACTTTGCCATAGTCGACGTGATCGAGGTTTTGACCGACAGTAAAAATCCGACCGGCTACATCAAAGATATGCGGCGACGCGACGCGGCGCTGTCTGAAGGGTGGGGGCAATTTGCCACCCCCCTTTCAGTAGATACTCCGGGAGGAAAACAACGCGTAAATTGCGCCAATACAGAAGGACTTTTGCGTATTATTCAATCTGTTCCTTCTAAAAAAGCCGAGCCCTTTAAACTTTGGCTGGCGAAAGTCGGCTATGAGCGCATTCAGGAAATCGAAAATCCCGAACTGGCCGCTCAGCGGGCGCGACAATATTATAAGGATTTAGGTTATGACGAAGGATGGGTAGAAAAACGGCTTCAATCTATTGCTATTCGAGGCCAGCTAACCGACGAATGGAAAGAACGCGGCGTGAAAGAGGGACAGGAATACGCTATTTTGACCGCCGAAATCACAAAAGCGACCTTTGGAGTAACGCCCACCGATTACAAACAGATCAAAAACCTGGGACGCGAGAATCTGCGCGACCACATGACCAACCTGGAATTAATTTTTACGATGCTGGGCGAGGAGACGACCCGTAAAGAGGCAATCAAAAAAGACGCTCAAGGGTTGGAGAAAAACAAAAAAGCGGCGATCGACGGGGGAGTAGCGGCGGGCGACGCCCTGCAAGCCTATGAAAAACGCACCAGCGAAAAGGTGGTCACGCATGAGAATTTTAAAAGACAGATTAGGGAAGCTAAGAAAAAGCGCAGAGACCTGTTACCGCCTCCGCCGGAAGAAATCTTCAAATAATAACCAAATAAAAGTTTTCAAAATATTATTCCTTAAGATAGCTTTCTGAATCATAAGCGCTACTTTTTGATTTTTAAAATCTCGTTTACCGCCGCGTCAATCTGCGGATCTTTTCCATTAATCTTATCCTCAAAAGTATTAATTACTTTTATATCCGGAGCTACGCCGGTATGCTCGAGGTCGTCGCCGGCCAATGTATAACAACCCCAGGCGGGCAGGCGAATAAACGAACCGTCTGCCATGCTCGCGCCGGTGGTAAAAATGATCCACCGATACGTTTCCGTACCGACTATTTTGCCCAGTTTTAATTCTTTAAAACCCTGCGCCGTCATCTCGGCGTCGCTCAGGGATTGCTCGTTGACCAGCAGGACGATTGGCTTATCGCTCGGCGCGAAATTTGGCTGAGGCGTGAGCGCGCCTTCGCGGTATTTCCATTTCAGGTAAGAACGCTGCGATAGAAATTGCAGCACGGCGTCGTGCACGTTTCCGCCGGTATTATAGCGCAGGTCGAGGATCAGCCCATCCTTGGCGCCTAACTCGCGGGTCATGGTAATGATAAATTTTTCCAGTTCTCCCTTGCCCATGTCTTTCATGGCCGCATAAGCGATCCGGTTGGCGCTTTTGTCGTTGACCCGTTGGCGGTTGGCGTCGATCCACTCGTCGTATAAATTATTAACGATTGACGCCTGCGGATGCAACCGCGCGTCGAACGTGTTGGCTCCCCTTTTAAAAGTCAGCGTCAATTCTTTATCCAAGGACGGATGCGTAAAATAATAATAACGATCCATTTTAGGATCGACGTCGACCCCATTAACTTTAACCAATTCGTCTCCCGCTTTTATGTTGACGTTGATTTTGTCCGCCGCCGTTCCATATAATACATTTTTTACTTTGTAAGGGTCCGTATCTTCATATAGGATTCCCGTTTCCATGGTCGCATTCTTTAATCCTACATTTTCTTCATCGCCCGTCGAATTAAAACCCGTATGAGAAGAATTCAATTCGCCGACCATATCCGTCATTAAAATACGGAGGTCGTTGCGGTTATTCAGGTAGGGCAGAAAGCGACGGTAATCGTTTTTGGTCTTTTCCCAGTCTACGCCGTGAAAATGTTCGTCATAATAATTTTCGTCGATCTGCGCCCAGGCTTCTTCAAAGATTTGCGCGAACTCGCCCGCCAGGTTGCGCCTGAACGTGTAGCTGATATTTACCGGTTCGATTTTATTGGCGTTGTCCGACAAGGTCAGCTTATTAATCATTCCCTTTACTAATACATAAATTTTGTCCCCTGCTTGGATCAAGCCGGTAGGACCGTCTCCTTCTGCGCCGGTTATCTTTTCTGTCTTCGGATCCTCAAAAGGTTTTGTCTCCGTTTTATACAATCCCATTTTCCCTTCATGATCAGACTGGTAGATCGCCGTGGTTTTATCGTCTTTTTGCAAAACCGAAACAAGGTATTGCGAATTAGACGCCGGTCCCACGGGTTCTATCCTGTCCATGATCCTGTTGATATCAATGGTCGTCACCGGGACGGTTTTATCTTTTTTCTTCTGGGTATCCGTCTGGAACAGGTCGGCATATTTATCGCTAACATACAGGGAATCAAATTTTTGCAAAGGGATCCGGTAAAGATGCGGTTCCTGCGCCCCCATTGGATAAGCCGGCTTCAACTGCGAAGCGTTGAAATAAAGGTACCGTCCGTCGGGCGACCACTGCGGGTTAAATTCTGAGACGCCTGAATTGGTCAGATTAATGGTTTTATTCGTTGGAATATGGTAGACGAAAATATCCTGCTCAAAATTCCGGTAAGCGGTATACGCCACGTACTTATCGTCAGGCGAAAAGTTCGGATCGCTATTTTGGAACCCCCAGATTTCGTCGCGCGCGATAACGCTGCTTTCAAAAGTTTTCAGATCCACCATCCGGACTTCGTCCCGACCGCTTAGATAGACGCCTTTGGTCCGTTTATTATTGAGCGAAAGCAAACGGTTGTTCTTTTTATCATGCGTCAGTTGTTTCAGCGGAGCCTTTGTGTCCGCGCCAATGCTGAATAAATTCTCATAACCTCCGTCCGTCTGGAAAAACAATAAGGTCTTATTATCGCCCAGCCATTTCACTTCGCTGATCCTTTCACTGCTTTTATGATCGATGCGCTGCGTGAATTTTCCTTCCATATCGCTGACGAATAATTCGCCGCGGGAAATGAAAGCCATTTTCTTTCCGTCCGGCGCGACGTCAAAATCGGTAATTTTACCCTTGACGTCAAAATCCTTTTCTTTCTGCAACACATTGTTCCGATATAGCGAAACGCGTAGTTTTTCCGCTTTTTTACCGGCTACATCGTAGAGCCAAAGTTGGTAATCTTTTTCAAATACGACCCTGCTTCCGTTCGCGCTCACGTTCGCATTTTTGATCGACGTCGGAAAATTCGTCAGCGATACTTTCCTGCCCTCCTGAAGGGCGCACAGGTTATATTGACCGTTCGCCTCGTCGGACAAAAAGAAAACATGGCCCTGTTGGTCTATCGTGGCGCCAAAATCTTTTCCCTGCCAGTCGGTATAGCGTTTGTACGCTTTTGTTTTTGGATTGTACGATTGAATATCGGGGTTATAAGGTCCGCGGTATCCTTTGCGCGATACCTGGTTGGCGCTCTCCCAGGTATCGTTGAAAAAGAGTTCGCCGGTGACCGGATGTTCGCATACGTTATGATCGTTTAAAAAAAAGTAGCACGGAAAAACCGGGACGGCGGTACCGCCGTCAATCGAAACTTTATAGGTCGATAGCCTGCTCAAACGACTACTTGTAAAATAAAGCGTTTTGGAGTCCCAACTCCAAGAGGCGACTTCGTCGTTTCCGCTAAAATAAGTTAATTGCTTTACGTCGCCTCCGTTGACCGGAATGATATACGCGTCCGAATTTCCAGACTGCCTTCCCGTGAAAGCGATCCATTTTCCGTCGGGCGATATTTTTGCGTTGTTTTCATATCCCTGCATGCCGGTCAACCTCGACGCTTTCCCATCCGCTATATTCATTTTCCAAATATCCCCCTCAAAACTAAATACGACCGTTTGCCCGTCGGGCGAAAGGGAGGGCTGCGATAAGAAATAATTTTCGGTCGTCTGGGAAAAGAGGCTAACCGCATAAAACCAGCATAAACAAACCTGGCAGGTGAATCTTAATCTCATGACGTAATTTTAAGCGTTGGACTTGATAAAAAGGACGGGTTCAGGATAAATTCCTCTCCACGCAAATTTAGAAGTTTGCGGGAGATTTATGAGGCTATCAAATAAAAAACTAGCGTCTTATTTTTTTATCCGATTTTGCTTTTTGAGCAAATAATATGGTTATTTTTACTCATTAAAAAGACGCCGATTCAGTGAACCAAATATTGTCTTATTTCACATACAAAGAGAAATTACTGCAATGGAATAACATAACAAACTGATTGTCTTTCAGGAAAAAGCAATCGGCCGGATCTGGACGATGGTTGGGTAGAAAAACGGCTTCAATCTATTGCGATCTGCGGCAGCTGACCGATGAATGGAAAGGGCGCGGCGTAAAAGAAGGGCAGGAATACGCTATTTTAACCGCCGAGATTTGACCAAATCTATGCGTATAAAAAAACGGAGCCAAGGCGAATGCCCTGGTTCCGTTACCATTTTTAGATTAATACCTACAATTATTTAGAAAAAGAATAATAGTAGCTTTCTGTCGGGGTGGATACCTGCATCGTATAAGCGCCTGGCTGAAGGGCCGATACGTTAAACCGTTGGTGCAAAGTGAACACGTCGTTCAAGGTTTTCTCGAAAACCACGGTATTCGTATTGTCGTAGATTTTCACCTGTGCCTGTACATAGCCGGCGAACATGGCGTTGACGTCGATCTTATGGTCTGCGGTCATATTAAAGGTGGGCGTAAACTGCGTCTGCGCGCCGGTTTCAACGATCTCTACGGCGCGATCGGTTACGACGATCGGTTGGACGGTGCGGATGTTGCTTTTGGTTAGCGTCAGGTAATAGGTGCCTTCCGCGAGGTTGGACATATTATATTTTTTACGGAATACGTCCGCTCCTTTTACGTTTTCGCCGGTCAGTTGTTCGCCGTCCGCGTTTTCCAATTTCACATTGACCGCGTCGACGCCCAATTGGGTCATGCTAAGAATAAACGATTTTTGTTTTTCAACTGCGGTAATTTCAATACGGGTTCCGCCCAGAGAAGAAACTTTTGCAAAAGACGGGGCGCCTGAAAGCATGGTGGCAGCTACTGCTGCGATGAATAAGGTTTTCATAATTAATAAAATTTAAATTTAACAATTGGGTGAATGACTTAATAGGTTATATGAAAGAATTAATTTTTTGCTTGCTTCAATTTTTTTCTTTCTTTATTTTCAAGGTTAATCATAAGAGCGGATGAAAAATCAAATGGTTGCAGCGGCTCGTTTCGCGGATCGTCTAAAGAGCATTTTTAATCGACGAATAGACCAAAACAATGGGTAAAAGCGTCAAAATAAA
Organism: Chitinophagales bacterium; assembly: GCA_038230555.1. Taxonomy (GTDB): domain Bacteria; phylum Bacteroidota; class Bacteroidia; order Chitinophagales; family Saprospiraceae; genus JAAFJT01. The sequence goes on along the minus strand of JBBRMZ010000028.1, from coordinate 19,925 downwards.
TTTTTGGCTTTTATAATTAACCTCTTTTGGTTATGGTAAACGGCTTTGCAAACTTCTTAATGAATACGCTTAGTTTCTGTAAAACGAATGAATCCAAATAATGTTTCTTAAAAACTAAATTTTAACAAGTCACACAATCTTATATTTGGTTGACGATGCAAAGTTGGGAAGTATCAAGATAGGAAGTGTTAATTAAATGTAAATTAATCGTTAAGACAGTTGATTTATCTATTTTCAAATAAAAAGCGGGCAAATAATATATGGCTATATTATTTGCCCGCATAAAAGAACCTGTATGTGGGCCGATTCTCTGCAATAGAAGTATGGGAAATGGGTTGTTGATGGTTTTTTATATGCTTTTACCGGTTTGTGCCTGGTAAAGGAGTCGTCGGCAGGCTTTCATTTCCGGCGTCGTTGACCGACTGTACGGCGAAAAAATAGTTGTCTTTGGACATGGGAAGGACCATTTCGGTTTGCGCGGTAAATATCTTTTTTTGCCAAACCGGAGACGTGGTTTCGCGGATCAGCACGTAATAGCCCTTTGCTCTTCCGGTTTTGGGAGCGTTCCAAGACAGGCGGGTATAGTTGTTCAGGCTTTTAATTTCTATTTTGACTGAATCGGGCGTGGCGGGCGCTTTAGCGAGGCTGGCGAGGTTGGCCAGGTTGAGACAGGTGTTTTTGCGCAGGTACTCGAAATCCATAAATTCAAGCAGGTCGCCATACTGGACGCCGTTTTCGAGGCGGACGTTCTGGTGCTGGTGTTCGTAGTTCTCATTCATTTCGGTGATGCGGACCCCTGCGTATCCGTTTTCCAGGTAAGGGGTCTGATCTCCGCCTCTCAGGAAGCGGTCGCTTCGGTAGATCATGACGACCTGTAAATTATCGACATAGCGTTCGCCGATTTCTTTGACGTAACGCGCGAGTTGCCGCGACCTGCCATCGTTTTCCAAAGCCAGAGAGCGAATTTGGTTCGTGTTCAGAGTAGCGGGATAGGCCGGCAAACCCTCGCTGAATACCCGGACCTGCGTATTATTAATGATTTTGGTCTGGCTGCTGTTGTTGCTGCCCATGATGTCGTTATTAAGGACGGCTTCGATCTGCACGTTTTGAGCCCTCATTTTTTTTGCCATATAATAAGCGCCGAGGAGGCCCTGTTCTTCTCCACTGACCGTGGTGAAAATAATGGTCGCCGGGAAATTATGTTTTGACATGATGCGGGCGCATTCGATGACGGCGGCGCTACCGCTGGCGTCGTCGTTGGCGCCTGGGGCGTCGCCGGTAAAATCAGTGGGGCTGGTTCGCATATTATCAAGGTGGCCGCTGATCAGGAATATGCGGGGATCGGCGGGGTCGGTTCCTTTCAGGGTGGCGACTATGTTGCCGAGGTTAATGGCTTTATTGACGCGCCTGCCGTCGGGCTGGTAGGTGGTAGTATCCAGCAAAACCGTCAGTCTGCCGGAACTATTGCGGGCGAAGCCTTCCATTTTGGCATGAATCCATTCGCGGGCAACGCCGACGCCCCGTTTAGGGTCGGTCGTCGAACTCAGGGTATTTCTCGTTCCGTAAGAAACGAGCTGGGTAATATAGCTTTTCATGGAATCCGCGCTAACTTCCCGAATCATTGATTCAATTTCGGGGTCGCGCTGGATGATGGTTTGGGCGGTGACGGTCTGCAAAACGCAGAATAATGCGCTGAAGAAAATTATTTTTTTCATGTTTTGTTGAAATGAATGAGCGATTGGCGAAGATATTCATTAGCGCGAAAATAATTTTTTATAATTCTTCGCCGGTTTATTTGGATTTTATAAATAAACCCATATATCTTTGCCGTACAAAATCCATTCAATGTTTACGATCCGTACAGCAAAATTTTGGCGCCCGTTAGCTTATTCCATCCCAGGGTAGGTTAAGACGTTATTGTTGTATTTTATAAAATATCATCAAAGCGGCTTGTCGGAATACCCGATAAGCCGCTTTTCGTTTTTCATTTAAATTTCTATCATTATTGTGGAAGCGACAACCTTAACAAAGACTAAAATCCAAACGCTTGTCAAAAGGCGGCTGGCGGATACGTTCACGCCGGTAAGCATTTATTTGAAAGTGCGGGATAAATATAAGGAAGCGGTGTTGTTGGAAAGCACGGATTTCAGGAGCCGCGAGAATTGCTTCTCTTTTGTCGGGGTTTTGCCGGTCGCGACTTTTTCCGCGCAGGGGGCGCAGTTGAAGTATGCCTTTCCAGACGGCAGTAAACAGGAAATCGTCCTGGAAAACCTGCAAACCCTGCCGCAACTGTTCAACGAATTTGTGCAGTCTTTTGACGTCGAGGCGCATCCGCCGGTGATGAACGGTTTTTTGGGACATTCGTCTTTTGAGGCGGTCGCTTATTTCGATTCCCTGCATTTTGACGCCGCCAAGCGCAAAACCGACCTGCCTGATTTTCATTACTCGCTCTACCGTTTTATGATCGCCATCAATCATTTTAACGACGAACTGACCATCCTGGAAAATATACCGGAAGGAGAAACGTCTCAAATGGAGGCGTTGGAGACGGTGTTGAACAGCCAAAGTTTTGGCGTCTATCATTTTCACCGCCAAGGGGCGGAAACCAGCAATATGACGGACGAGGCGTTCAGGAACCTGGTCGCCGTCGGTAAAAGGCATTGCAAGATCGGCGACGTTTTTCAGATCGTCCTGTCGAGGCGGTTCTCGCAGCCATTCACGGGCGACGATTTCAATGTGTACCGGGTTTTGCGCTCCGTAAATCCTTCGCCTTATTTATTTTATTTCGATTACGGCAATTATAAAATATTTGGGTCTTCGCCCGAAGACCAACTCCTTATCAAAAACAGGGTTGCACAGATCAACCCCATCGCCGGGACTTACCGCCGGACGGGCAACGACGAGCAGGACGCCCAAAACGCCCTCGCGCTGACTGCGGATCCTAAAGAAAATTCCGAACACATCATGCTGGTCGATCTCGCCCGGAACGACCTCGGGCGCCATGCACATTCGGTGCAGGTCAAACAATTGAAAGAAATCCAGTATTACAGCCATGTGATCCATCTGGTCTCAAAAGTGCAGGGCCAGCTCAACGACGACGCGGACTCTATCGAAGTGTTTGCGGACACGTTTCCGGCAGGCACGCTATCGGGCGCGCCGAAATATAAAGCCATAAAACTCATTAAGGAATACGAACAGGAGAACCGCCATTTTTACGGCGGCGCTATCGGCTATATCGGTTTTAACGGGGATATTACGCACGCCATTGTCATCCGTTCTTTTTTGAGTAAAGACAATGTGCTGCATTGCCAGGCCGGGGCGGGGATCGTAGAATCCAGCGTGGAGGAAAAAGAATTGCAGGAAGTCAATCATAAACTGGGCGCGTTGAAAAAAGCGCTGGCGGGCGCCGAGGGATTAGCCTTATAAACCATTCACTACAAAAATTGGAAAGCAATGAACATTTTGGTATTAGATAATTACGATTCGTTTACATATAACCTAGTTCAATATATTTGGGAACTTGTCGGCGTCCGGCCAACCGTGCGCCGTAACGACGAAATCACCCTCGACGAGGTCGCGGCTTTTGATTCTATAGTTCTATCTCCCGGACCGGGCCTTCCTGCGGAGTCCGGAATTATGCCCGAACTCATCAAACGGTACGCGACGACCAAGAATATTCTGGGCGTTTGCCTGGGCCATCAGGCCATCGCCGAAGCCTTCGGCGGAACGCTTTATAACCTGGACCGCGTCCTGCACGGCGTGGCGACGTCGATTTTCGTGACGGACGTCGAGGACGCGCTGTTTAAAAACGTGCCGGCAGAGTTCGTAGCGGGCCGTTATCACTCGTGGGCGGTCGTGAAAGAAAATTTGCCTGATTGTCTCCATATCACGGCGGAAGACGACCAAAAAGTAATCATGGCGTTGTCGCATAAGGAATACAATGTAAAAGGGGTGCAATTTCATCCGGAATCGGTCATGACCCCTTACGGCAAACAATTGCTCAAGAACTTTTTGCAACCCAAAAGATCGGGCGCGGAACGGTCGCACGCTTTAGAATACGTATTCTAATGATAAATTATAAATGATGAATTTTCCACTTCATAATTTATTATAAGTTAACTATTTACCAACATCTACCCTTGAAAGTCATATTATCGAAATTATTCGAGCATCAGAAACTGAGCCGCGCGGAGGCGAAAGAGATCCTGGTCAACATCAGTCAGAATAAATATAACGATTCGCAGATTGCGGCTTTTATTACCGTGTATCTGATGCGCCCTGTCAGCGTCGAAGAAATGAACGGTTTCCGTGACGCTTTGTTGGAGTTGTGCATCCCCGTCCATTTAAACGGGTACGATACGATCGACGTCTGCGGAACGGGCGGCGACGGTAAAAACACGTTCAACATCTCAACGCTTTCGGCCTTTGTGGTGGCGGGCGCGGGTTTTCACGTGGCGAAACATGGCAATTATGGCGTTTCTTCGGTTTCCGGATCTTCGGACGTGTTGCAATATCTGGGCTATCATTTTACGAATGAAGCGGGCGAACTGGAACGTCAAATAGAAAAAGCGGGAATTTGTATTCTTCACGCGCCGTTATTTCATCCTGCTCTAAAATCGGTCGGCCCGATCCGCAGACAGTTAGGCGTTAAGACGTTTTTTAATATGCTGGGGCCGCTGGTCAATCCCGCGCAGCCAAAATATCAGATGGCGGGGGTGTTTAGTCTGGAATTGGCGCGGCTGTACCAATATGTTTTTCAGCAAACGCAAAAACGCTATGCTATTGTTCACGCTTTGGACGGGTATGACGAAGTATCTTTGACGGGCGATTTTAAATTGAAAATGAACGACGCTGAACGGGTGATTTCGCCGCAGTCTATTGGCAAAAAAACTTTGCAGCCGCAGCAATTGTTTGGCGGTAACACGGTTGAGGAAGCCGCCGGAATTTTTATGAACGTTTTAACCGGTCAAGGAACGGAAGCGCAGGAGGACGCCGTAATTGTCAATTCGGGCGTGGCGATCCATTGTATTCATCCCGAACGGTCTTTGGAGGAGTGCATTGAAACGGCGGAGTTTTCTTTGAAAAGCGGGCGGGCGTTGGAGCGGTTTAAAATTTTGTTGGCGCTGCAAGCCTGAGCGTGTTACCGACAGGCCGAGCCTGACGGCACTTTAAAATGTGGATTTGCGAGCGGTTGTTACCGACAGGTCGATCCCGATGGCTCTTTTTAGAACAGGTTATTGACGAAAAAGATGGATATATTAGAACAGATCGTTTTACAGAAGAAAAAAGAAGTAGCGGAACGGAAGATTTCAAAGCCGTTGACGGAACTGACTGCCCGGCCTTATTTTAAAGAACCCTGCTATTCATTGAAGAAATCGCTGAAAAGCGCGGGATCGTCGGGAATTATAGCGGAATTTAAAAGGAAATCGCCTTCGCTGGGCTGGATCAAAGAAGGCGCGGACGTGGAAACCATTACGGCGGGTTACGCCCGCGCGGGCGCGGCGGGTCTGTCCGTGTTGACAGACGCGGCGTTTTTTGGCGGATCGAACGAAGACGTCCGGCAGGCGAGAAAAACGAATTCCTTGCCGATCTTACGAAAAGATTTTATCATCGAAGAATACCAGATTTTTGAAGCGAAAGCGATCGGCGCGGACGTTATTTTATTGATCGCCGAATGTCTGACGGCGAAAGAAATCAGTCAGTTTGCTAAAACAGCCAAAGCGTTGGGCCTCGAAGTGTTGATGGAACTGCACTCGGCGGATCAAATCGAAAAATTAACCGACGATGTGGATTTTGCCGGCGTCAACAACCGGAATTTAAAAACCTTTGGGGTCTCTATACAAACAAGCATTGATCTGGGCGCACTTATCCCGGCGCGGTTCCTGAAGATCGCCGAAAGTGGTATATCGAACGCTTCGGCTATTCTAACCTTACAGCAGTATGGTTTCCAGGGGTTTCTAATCGGGGAAACGTTTATGAAAACGCATGATCCTGAAGCCGCTTTGCTGGAATTTGTACAAATTATCAATGCTGCGCGAAAACCGGCTATATCATGAGAAATGCGCTGGCTGTCAAAGTGTGCGGCATGAAAGATGCGGAAAACATAGGCGCCGTCCGCGCTTTGGGGATCGACTATATGGGGTTTATTTTTTATAAAAAATCGCCGCGTTATGCGGGAGATTCAATTCCGCCGACTATAGGCGTGAAGCGAACGGGCGTATTTGTCGACGAAACAGTAGAAAACGTGGAAGCGGCCATTCAACAATGCGATTTAAACGCCGTTCAACTGCACGGGGCGGAAACGCCGGAATATTGCAGCCGGTTAAAGGAAACCGGCGTTGAAGTGATTAAGGCGTTTTCTGTAAATGAATATGTTGATTTTCAGCAGATGGAATTATACGAGGCGACTACTGATATTTTTCTTTTCGATACGAAAACCGCATTGCCGGGCGGAAGCGGAAAATCGTTTGACTGGGCTGTTTTGAAAAAATATAAGGGTCAAAAACCTTTCTTTTTAAGCGGCGGAATCGGGCCGGAAGACGTTGAAAAAGTAAAAGCGTTCAAACATCCCGCTTTATACGGGCTGGATCTGAACAGCCGCTTTGAAAATAGACCAGGCGAAAAAGAGGTAAGCCTGTTAAAAAATTTTTTAGCAAAAATATAGATAAGATGACTACAAATTTGACAGATAAACGCCGTAAATTATCTTATGAGGTTTCCGAAACCGGATATTACGGCGAATTTGGGGGCGCTTTCATTCCTGAAATGCTGTACTTCAACGTGGAACATTTGAGGAAGAACTACCTGAAGATCATTTATAAAAAAGAATTTCAGCGTCAATTCGCCGCGCTGTTAAAGGATTACGTGGGGCGCCCGACGCCCTTATATCTGGCCGAGCGGCTATCCAAAAAATACGGCGCGCAGATCTATTTAAAAAGAGAAGATCTCTGCCATACCGGGGCCCATAAAATCAATAACACTATTGGTCAGATTTTGCTGGCGCAGCGCCTCGGTAAAAAAAGAATCATTGCGGAAACCGGCGCCGGCCAGCACGGCGTGGCAACGGCGACGGTCTGCGCATTGATGGGTTTGGAATGTATCGTATACATGGGCGCCGTCGATATTGAACGGCAGGCTCCAAACGTGGCGCGCATGAAAATGTTGGGCGCGACAGTAGTTCCGGCGCTCAGCGGCAGCCAGACGCTCAAGGACGCCACCAATGAAGCCATCCGCGACTGGATCAACCACCCCGAAGATACCCATTATATCATTGGTTCCGTCGTCGGGCCGCATCCTTATCCGGACATGGTCGCCCGCTTCCAGTCAGTGATCAGCGCCGAGATTAAAAAGCAGCTCAAAGAAAAAACGGGTAATCCCAATCCCGATTACGTGATCGCCTGCGTCGGCGGAGGCAGCAATGCCGCCGGGGCTTTTTACCATTACCTCCACGAACCGGACGTCCGGCTGATTGCCGTAGAGGCGGCGGGCAAAGGGATCGACAGCGGCCACTCCGCCGCGACGAGCGTGCTGGGGTCGAAAGGCGTTATTCACGGCAGCCGGACCTTGCTCATGCAAACAGAAGACGGCCAGATCACGGAACCTTACTCTTTATCTGCCGGCTTAGATTACCCGGGTATCGGACCCATGCACGCACACCTAATACAGTCGGGTCGCGCGACCGCTTTCAGCGTGACCGACGACGAAGCCCTACAGGCAGCGGACCTGTTATCAAAAATGGAAGGCATCATACCTGCGCTGGAAAGCGTGCACGCGCTGGCCGTTTTAGAACGCATGAGCTTTAACGCGTCCGATACAGTGGTCATTAATCTTTCCGGGAGAGGCGACAAAGATTTAGCGACTTATATGAAAGCGTTCGGATTAGCGTAAAAATTAAAAATCGACCAATATGAACCGCTTAAACAGATTATTTAAAGTTAAAAAATCGAATATACTAAATATTTACTTTACGGCAGGTTATCCTCAGTTGAACGACACAGTCGCGATCGCCCATGCTTTAGAAGCGGCGGGCGCGGATCTGATTGAAATTGGGATGCCGTATTCTGACCCGCTGGCGGACGGGCCGACCATACAGCAAAGCGGAAAGATCGCGTTGGAAAACGGTACGTCCCTGCGCCTCCTGTTTGAACAAATAGAAGAGATCCGAAAAACAAGCGGGATCCCCTTAATCCTGATGGGCTATTTCAACCAGGTCATGCAATATGGCGACGAGCGTTTTTTCCGGCGCTGCAAAGAAGCCGGCGTCGACGGACTAATCCTGCCTGATATGCCGCTGGAAATTTTTGAAGCGCAATACCAGGCGTTGTTCGAGGCGTTGGAGCTAAGCGTCTCCTTCCTAATTACCCCGCAAACGGACGCGGCTCGTATTCGCAAGATCGACCGGCTCAGTACCGGTTTTGTATATATGGTTTCGAGTTACGCGCTCACGGGCGCGAAAGAAGGGATCACACCGGAGCAGATCGCTTATTTTCAACGAATAGAAAAAATGAAGCTGAAAAAGCCGCGCCTGATCGGTTTTGGTATCTCCGATAAAAAAACCTTTGATATTGCCTGCGCGCACGCGCAGGGAGCCATTATTGGCAGCGCATTTATTAAGGCGCTGGATGAAAAGCGTTCTTCAGAAATTCCGGCTGCGGTTGACGCGTTTATACAACAAATTAAAAATTTAATGCCTGTTTATTCCTAGTTGGAAAGGGTAATTATTCATGTTTACGGAGAAATATCCTCATTTTTTCTCTTGATAATGCAACTATATTTTTAAAATATATTATATTGCCTTACCTTTGCCCGTAACAATCACCTGAATAATCCCACGCCGATGATATTACCCGCATCTGCCCGCTATTTTTTATCTGCCTGCGTTTTTTTCATGCTGCTAATAGCGCGCGCGCATGGCCAAACTGCCGCTCCGACCATGGATCAGCTAATTGGCGTGAATACGCACGTTTATGATCCTGTAAACCGTATTAATCAATTTAATATCGCGCGCGAGTACCACGAATGGTCGAGCGATATCGGGCTTTCCGCGATGTCCTCTCCCCATTGCCCGACCAATAAATATCAATGGAATCCCAGCTATAATCCGGGTTATAATTACGACGTTTTTTTCCAGGCGCTGCCCGGAAAAATTAGCCCGGTTTTATATGGCGCCGCCCCGGAAATGTATGGCCTCCAGGCATTTGACCCATTACAATTGTTGAGAAAACCGGTTTGCACGACCGACGACCAGACTAATTCCAAAACATGGCTCTATCACGCCAAATGGGTTACGCTGTTTGGGACCCGGTACGGAAGCGGCGCTTATCCGTCCGATTATTTGCAGAATTTTTATAATCCGAATGTACAGGACGCTACTCCTACGCTTCCCGGGCAGAACCTGATCACTTATTTCGAAAACAACAACGAACAAAATAAAAACTGGCTGGATTCGCCGACCGATATTGCCAATGGAACTACTAAGTGGCTGTTCTTCCCCGACCAGTTTGCCGCTTTTTCCAGCGCCGATTATGACGGGAACTGTACCCAACCCGTTATTCCAGGCGGTAAAGCCAACCCCGGCGACCTGATCATTCCGGGAACGACCAAAAAATACGGATTAAAAAACATTAGTCCTTCTTCCAAATTTGTTATGGGCGGACTGGCGGGTTTGCGGGGACAGTATTTTCTGGATATGATGACCTGGGTGAAAACGAACCGGCCTAATATGCCGCGAGTACCGTTCGACGTGGTGAATTTTCATCACTACAGCAATGATTATAACCATACCAAAAACTCATTCAACAACATTTTCAACGATTATAAGAACCTGATCGTGCTGGGTCAGTACGGAATCTCGCCGGAGGAGGACAGCCTGAAATGGCGGCTTTGCAGACTGGCGGATACTATTGTCAACAAATCTGGTTTGCCGGCCGACATTAGCGCGGAACTAAGCAAAAAAGAATGGTGGCTGTCTGAATTTGGTTATGATACGCACCCGCTATCGGTGCAGGCCGCTATACCAGATACGCTGATTAAATTGCCGGTCGCGCAGTCTGTGACCCTGAACGGCGTCGCTTTTAATTTGAACGGCTACAATTTGAGGGCCGCTTTAAGCGACGACGGTTATCTGAGCGTAAGAAGCGTGCTGCGGGCGGTCTGGAACCAACTGATTCCCGTTAACCAGAATGAATTGTTCCGGATGGTCAACCTGGCCCAGGCGCAATGGCTGGTCCGCAATTATTTAGAAATAGCGGCTACGCAGAGATACAGCAAGTCTTATCAGTTTTCGTTAGGGGACGACACGGGCGACGCTTCTGTAAATAATAATTCCGTGACTGGTTTGGATTATCTGACCCATTCTTCCGGTCTACTCAGGGAAAGCGCGCGCCAGTTTTCTCCCAAAAAATCTTGGTATTACGTCCAGACGCTCAAAAACATATTGACCGGTTTTAAATTTAAAGCGGACGTCAACCCGTCCGCCTCTTTAAAATGGCTGGATCATTCGCCTAAAAATTACCGGTTTGAAAGCGACGCCAATTTCATCAATAAAATATTTGTTGTCTGGAGTCCAACCTCAGACCATCCGGCGGCTACCTATAAGTATTCTTTTTACGTAAAAGGCCTGGTATTAAGCGCGACCCTGGTGAATATGGCCGACGGATATGAAAACGGAATTAAATCTAATTTAAGCCCCGGCTTGTTTTTGCCGTACAATATGATGAAGGATTCTACCCTGATAACGATAACGGTCGGCGAAACGCCTGTTTTTGTCGTGACCAATGCTAACCTGGGGAATACGATATACCCGGTAAGCCCCGCCATTCAGCCGTTTCCAAATTTTGCGGGGACGCCTCTTTCCTGCAACGCCGTAAAATTAAGCTGGAACCTGTACGCCGGTTCTCCAATCGTAAAATATTCTGTTTATTACGCTAAAACTTCTGATCTGACCAGCGCTAATGGGGGAGGTTTTGATTTGGGAAACCCCGCAATTCTTACCTATCCGGATTTTGACGGCACAAAAAACAGGACTGAAGCGGTGATAGCGGGCCTGCAGGGGCAGTGTGGCGACTATACCTATTTTGTCAGAGGCGTCAACTCTAACGGCGACGTTGTTTATGCGTCCTCGACGACGGTAAAACCGAGTACCTGCGCCTGCAAAATCCCGGTCGCGAGCGACATGGTGAAATACGAGCCGCTTTCTGTCGATCCCGTCGGCAACGACGTGTCGAAATTATTTAATTACGACAATGTGGATTATTGTGCGATCACGGACAATACTCCCAGTCTGAACGACCAGTTTAACTGGCCGCCCAATTACACGGCAAAGAGCGACACGCTGAAGATCGGCTTCCGGTCTAAAATAAAAATAGATATGATCTATATCTACGAAACACAAAATAACAACGGGAACCTTTCTATTTTATATAACGACGAAGTAGGGAAACAACGAACGCTGGGCGTTTCTACTAAAGAAGGATACAATCACTGGCATACCCTGGCAAATTTCGCGCCCTGGCCTAAACCGTTGATCGACACCCTTTATTTTGTCCGAAACAGTAAATACGACGGCTACGGCAAGATCATCGTCTGCGGCGAAGGGGGAACCAACGTCCGGACCATCGGTTCGGTTCAGAATGTCGATCCCTACACGGTTAGTATCGTTTCGCCCACGCAGGTAAAAGTAAGCTGGACGGCGGTTGCTAATAATTCCTCGCTGCCGAACGTTACGGGGCATATTAGTTCTTACGCAATTTCGGCGACTTACACGCCGCTGGCGCAAAATCCCTTTGGCTACATTAACGACAGCCTTATATTGAAAGTTAACGAAAGCCAGACGCAGTTGAGCGTTGTCATTACCGACGTCAGCTTGGTTAACGCCATTAATAGCGGGAAGCCTTATCATATTACGGTGGAGAATTGCGCCTGCTTGCCGCCGTTGCTCAACGCGGGCGGCGTTCCGCTAGCTAGTTTCAGGGGCGCCGGAGAAGCGGGATCAGACCCGTTGGCGGACGCTCTGGATTATAAAATATCGCTCTTTCCGAACCCCGCCCGTAGCGAGGCGTCCATATCTTCGGAACCCGCCATTGATAAGGCGACCGTTGAATTGTTCAACGCGCTGGGCGAGAAAATTACGGGAATATCCATAGACACCTTGCAGGAAGCTTCCAAACTAACGCTAAAAGACACGCCAAACGGTTTATATTTTTACCGGATACTCAGGGAAGGGAAATTATTGAAAACCGGCAAACTGCAGATCATGCACTAAGCGGCAATTGGCATTTATCTTATTTATAATAAACAAAAGCGTTAAAAACAATTCAAAATGGGGTTTCTTTAAATAAAACAAGCATACCGACGCCGGGTAAAACGTTAAGAACGTTCCTGCCTTTGAATAATTACTTATTTTTACGCTTTCTAAAAATTACCATTTTTAACATGAGAAGATTATTACTTGCGGCATCTCTTTGCCTGTTTGTTCTACCCCTTTTGTTTAGCCAGGGCGTAATTATTAGCGCTACCGCCTCGGACGTGCCAGACCCAAGCGCCATGCTGCACGTTAAATCAGCCGCTAAAGGATTTTTAACGCCGCAAATGCTTTCTACAGCGCCGCCGGAGATGCCCGCAAACGGCCTGCTGGTTTTCTTTACGGATAAGAACCAGTTTTATTACAACAGCGGCACGCAATTCGCTCCTTTATGGGCGCCGATTCCGAACGGTTATACCGGCGATATTGCCGACGATAACGCTTTCTTTGGGTATAATTCCGGCGCTTCCGCCAACGCGGCGAATTCTAACACCGGATTCGGGTACAAAACATTAAGCGCGGTGGGCGCCAATGCCAATAATACGGCTTTCGGATCGAGCGCGTTGTCTGCGACCAGTAGTTTTTCCAATACGGCGGTGGGCAGCAAAGCGCTTGCCTCTAATATAAGCGGCAGCGATAATACGGCGGTCGGGAAATCGGCTTTGAACGGAAATTCGGCCGGCGCCGGGAATACAGCAGTCGGGTCAAACGCTGGCGGAGGCAATACTTTTAGCCAGAATGTTTCTAACACTTTTCTTGGCTTTGGGGCCGACGTTGCGGGCGGATCAGTTATATCAATCGCTAATTCGACGGCAGTAGGCGCTAACGCAAAAATCTCTACTCCCAATACGATTGTTTTAGGCGATAACCAAATTGTTTCGTTGCAATGTCATACCACGACGATCACGGCGCTTTCCGACAGGCGGTTAAAAACCAATATTCGCGACGCTCGTTTGGGCTTATCTTTTATAAAATTGCTCCACCCGGTCGATTATAACTATATTCAGCGCGGTCAGGAAAATATTCTTCAAACCGGGTTTATTGCCCAGGAAGTGGAAGCGGCTGCTGCGGAAAGCGGCGCGCCGGATTATCACGCGGTCGATAAAACCAATCTTCCTTCGGGCGGATTCTATGGATTGCGATATGCAGAACTGGTTACGCCGCTGGTGAAGGCGGTTAAGGAACTGGACGCTAAAAATCAAAATCTGCAAAAGGAAAATGAGCGGCTGCAAAAAGAATTGTCCGACCTAAAGGGTCTGGTGTCAGGGATTTCAGATAAAATGAATCAATTGGAAGCAAAAGCGGATAATTCCAATCAGAAAAAGACGCTGACGCAAAAATAAGGATTTTACGGTTGCTATGAGCTTTCTTTAACCTGCAAACCTATTTTGAACTTATGCCCCACAACAAATTCATACTCGTATGCGTCGTTTTATGCGGTTTTAGCCGTTTATTGGGTCAGGGCGTCATAATAAGCGCGACCAACGGCGACGTTCCCGACGTTAGCGCCATGCTTCACATAAAGTCTGGAACAAAAGGAATTTTAATTCCTCAAACCACGTCTGTCTCTCCTCCCGCTACGCCTGCCAATGGTCTGTTGGTCTATTTTACGGATAAAAACCAGTTTTTTTATAACAGTGGGACGCCCGCCGCGCCTCTTTGGGTTGGCCTTATTTCAGCGGGAGCCGGTTCAGGCTTTTGGTCGCTAACCGGAAACGCGGGCCTAAACAACGCGACCAATTTTATAGGAACGACCGACGCAGCGCCTTTTCAACTCCGGGTCAATAATGTGGGTTCGGGTTATCTGGACGCTACTGGGATTTGTTTTTTGGGCTACCAGGCCGGAGGCGCCGTCGGCGCATTGGGAACCACCGCCGTCGGTTTTCAGGCGTTAACTTCCAATACAGCCAATGGACAGTACAATACGGCCGTCGGTTATCAGTCCTTATTCAGAAATTATGCTCCAACAAACGATTTCTCGGCTTCTTATAACACTGGCCTGGGCGCTTTGGCGCTTTACAGCAACACGACGGGAAAAAGCAATACGGCTGTCGGTCAGGACGCCCTGTTTTATAATACTACGGGCGCGTCAAACACCGCCGTCGGCGTATATGCTTTGGAATCCAATACCACGGGCGCCAATAACACAGCCTCCGGGTTCCAAGCGCTGGACTATAATACCACCGGCGCCTATAATACAGCAACCGGCTACCTAGCCATGATGGGGAATTCTAATTTGCAAATCACCGGTTCGTATAATACTGCAACTGGGACGCATACCCTTTTTTCGGCCACCAGCGGAAGTTATAATGTGGCGGAAGGCGCTTACGCGTTGAACGTCGCCGCGTCCGCGTCCAATAATACCGCCGTCGGTTATCAGGCGCTAACCGTCAATACCGCCGACGGAAATACCGCAATGGGTTACAACGCCCTTTCCCAAAATACTTCAGGTCTTTCAAATGTAGGGGTCGGATTGAACGCCCTATCCGGCAATACGCAGCAAAACGGCAACACCGCCGTCGGGGCTAATGCCGGCGCTAAAAATAGCGGCACGAGTAATACTTTTTTAGGCTTGTCCGCAGATGCGGATATAGCGGCCAATCATTATACGGGCGGAGTGGCAGTCGGCGCGAACAGCGTTTTCGGCGCTAATTACGCCATTGCGATTGGCGCCTCGGCTACGGTAACAAATAGCGGCGGCGCATCCGGAGCGGGCGCGATCGCGATTGGTAAAAGCGCGTCTGTGGCCGCAGATAATTCCGTCGCTTTAGGTACGAGCGCAACTGTCAATTTAGGCGCCACGAATTCCGTCGCTTTAGGAAACGGCGCTATCGTATCTGCGTCAAATGCGATACTTCTTGGCAACAGCGCAATTACCTCTTTACAATGTTACGCGCCTTCGGGTCTGACCAATCCTTCGGACCGTCGTCTGAAAACCCATATCCGGGATAGTAAATTAGGCTTGTCTTTTATCCGGTTATTGAAACCGGTGGATTATGAATATATGTTGCGCGGCCAAGAAGGAATCCCGCAAACCGGCTTTATCGCCCAGGAAGTGGAGACCGCCGCTATCCAAAGCGGCGCGCCGGACTTTATCGGCGTCGACAAAACCAACCTTGCTTCGGGCGGATACTACGGGTTGCGCTATACGGCGCTGCTTACGCCGATGGTTAAAGCGTTGCAGGAGTTGGACGCGCAGATCCGGTATGAAAACGCTCAGTTGAAAAAAGAATTGGCGGAAATTAAAACTACGTCGGAGCAGACAAAGCAAAAATTAGAAACCATAGAAATAGAGAATCAGGCGCTTAAAAAAGCGATGGAAAACCTGGACGCCCGACTTCGGCAGTTGGAAGAAAAGGACGGACAAAAGTCCGGATCTAATAATATAAGTTCTTTAAAGAAAATGCGCCTGACTAAAAATGAATAAAATATACATGATCGCGCGCTAATCAAGCGCTAAAAAAAGTAAAAAACATATCGCGCCTATCTACAATCTCACTACCATTCGTATATTTGGATGGTCGTGAGATTTTTTTTTGTCCAACCAAATCATTTATGAGAAATAGCTTACCCAAACCGATCCTTTTTGTTGTTTTTCATTTCTTTTTCTTATATTATTGCGGCGCTCAGGTTGTTTTCCGGGGCAATGTATTTGACGCTGATACTAAGGAGCCGTTGATCGGGGCCTCTGTTTTAGCGGGTAATGCGGCGGGTATTACCGACGATCATGGCGTTTTTGAATTCTCTTTGCCTACATCGGGCGTTTATCCGGTGACCGTTAAGTTTATAGGATATGGGAATTTTACCGTCGAAGAAAATATACAATCGGTTTCTTCTAAATCCTTCGTTTACTACCTGAAAAGCGGCAACCAGGCGCTCCAAACCCTGACGGTGACGAGCGGGAAATTTGAAAAGGCGCTGGGCGAAGTGACGGTCTCGATGGACGTCATTAAGCCGGAACTGATCGCAAACACGAATACGCAGAGCGTAGACAATGTACTGCAAAAAGTGCCAGGCGTAACGATTATTGACGGGCAAGCGAATATCCGCGGCGGATCGGGCTATTCTTACGGCGCAGGGAGCCGGGTTTTATTGCTCATCGACGATATTCCCGCTTTGCAGTCGGACGCCGGGCTCCCGAACTGGAGGGACGTTGCGGTAGAAAATATCGAGCAGATCGAGGTGGTGAAAGGGGCCGCTTCGGCGCTCTACGGATCGTCGGCGATGAATGGGATCATTAATATCCGGACGGGTTTTGCCAAGGCAACGCCGGAAACGAAGGTTTCTTTTTTTGAACAGGTCTATTTTCCGCCCAAAGACCCTTTAAAAAAGTGGCCGGGCTGGAACCCAAATCAGACGGGCGGAACGCTGCTGCATAAACAGCGGTTTGGGAAGCTGGATTTTGTCGGCAGTTTGTATTATATCAACAACAATAGTTTTATTAAGGACGCCTACGATAAAGTAGGACGCGGAACGCTCGGTTTGCGGTACCGGTTCACCGACAAATTGAGCGTCGGCGCGACCCTGAACTACAATACGGGGTCGTCGCAAAGTTTTTTTTACTGGGCGAACGGCGGGGCGGGCGCTTATACGGGCGATAGTTCCACAGTCGTTTCGACCAAAAAAACGAGGTACACGCTCGACGCCAACCTGAATTATTTCGACGACGCAGGCAGCCGGCACAAAATCCTGGGCAGGTATTATTTTATTGACAACGGCGTATTTGGCGGCAAGTCCAACAATTCAAAATTGTATTACGGGGAGTACCAGTTTCAGCATAAATTCGAGCAAAATAACCTGGTATTAACCGCCGGGCTGGTCGCGCAGGCGACGACGGCAACCGCGCAATTATATGGGGATACCTCTTACGCTTCTAATAATTTGGCGGCATATCTTCAACTGGATAAAAAGGTTTTTAATAAACTGAACCTGTCTCTCGGCGTCCGGTATGAGCAGAATAACTTAACCGCGCCTGAACATATCCGCATCGGCCCCAACGAAGTGGACACTATTCCGAACGGCAAGATTAGCGAATCCAAGCCGGTGGTTCGGATAGGGGCCAATTACCAAATTGCCCAGGCGACTTATTTGCGGGCAAGCTGGGGGCAGGGCTATCGTTTCCCGACCATTGCCGAGTTATTTATTACCACTAATACAGGGGTGATCGACGTGGTTGCCAACCCGAAACTTACCTCGGAAACAGGGTGGTCAAGCGAAATCGGTATAAAGCAGGGCTTCCGGGTAGGCGGCGTACAGGGCTATTTTGACGGCGCGCTGTTTTGGTCGGAATATTTTAACATGTTGGAGTTTGCTCTTAGTCCGACCCAGTTTTTGAAGTTTCAGTCGCAAAACGTTGGCAATATCACCATTAAAGGTTTTGAAGCGAGCGTAGTAGGGACGGGCAAATCGGGCTCTTGGACGCATTCTTTTTTAGCGGGCTATACCTATATTGATCCCGAATTCCAGGATTTTACGGATCAGGTGAAGGCCAGTACGAGTTCTGGAACAAACGTGTTGAAGTACAGGTATAAGCACAACGTTAAATTGGATTACGAGATTGGCTACCGTTCGTGGTCGGTCGGCGTTTCGGCTTTTTACAACAGCAATATGGAAAACATTGATAAAATATTTGAAGTGTTTATCCCGGGGCTTCAACAATACCGCGCGGATCATCATGACGGTTTTGCCGTCGCCGATCTTAGGATCGCATACAGGCCTTTAACAAAATTAAAACTTTCGGCTATTTTGGGTAATATATTCAATATGGAGTATCAGTTTCGCCCGGCGTTGATGGAGGCACCCCGGAACGCGACGCTGCGGGTGGATTATGCTTTCTAAAATGATGAATTCTGAATGATAAATTATTATAATCATATATTTAATGCGAATAATGAGTTAAAAACCGGTAATAGGGGTTAAACGCCGGGCTAAATCTTGTGGCGTCCAACGATGAGCCATGATGAATACGGCGTTTTTGAGTTACCTATTCGTTCGACCTTATCCCAAATCAAATACATTCTGGGGGGCGGTTAGACCTGACCCATACCTGACTCATGCCGGACTCATACCTGAATCAGATACGGCTTATGTATGCCTTATGCATGTCTTATATGTGACTCAGGGGGTTGACGAACAACGGGTGGTAATTAAGGATGAACGGACGTTCGGGTCGGGATTTACGAGATAAAAGGGGCTAATCTTCAGTTGTACACCATTTGTGATTTTCGGGTCTATCGTCTCGCCGCACTTTTTGGTCTTTTTCAATCCATTATTCGCATATTTAACAAACGATGAAATCAATTATTAAAAACTTAAATATTTTTTTAGCGGCGCTGTTAACTTTCCTGTCGATTTACGCGGTTAGAGCTCAAGCGGATTGGACGCATGGGCGGTTAATCACCTCTAAAAATGGTCATTTCCTGATGTATGAAGACGGGAAGCCGTTTTTCTGGCTAGGCGATACGGGATGGGAATTATTTCACCGGCTTACATATAACGAAATCAATACCTACCTGACCAACCGGCAAAAGAAAGGTTTCAACGTAATTCAGGCGGTCGTATTGGCAGAATTTAATGGGCTGACAAAACCAAACCAAAATGGCGACCTGCCATTGGTTGAATTGGATCCCTTGAAACCGAACGAAAAGTATTTCCGGTTTGTGGACAGCGTGGTCGAACTGGCCAAATTGAAGGGGCTATATATGGGTTTGCTGCCGACCTGGGGCGATAAAGTGACGCCGATGTGGGGTACTGGACCGGCCATTTTCAATAAAGACAACGCATATCAATACGGTTTATGGATTGGCAAACGATACCAAAAATATCCGAATATCGTCTGGATTTTGGGGGGCGACCGACCGCCAAAAAATGACAGCGCGGACTGGACACCTATCTGGCGGGCCATGGCGACCGGGATTCTGGACGCTACCGGGCAAAAAGCGTTCATCACGTACCATCCGTCGGGCGGTGAAAAATCCACTTCCGCTTATTTACAACAGGAGAATTGGCTGACGATGAACATGATGCAGTCGGGTCATGGCGGCGGTCACGACGTTCCGGTTTGGAGCAGAATTCTAAAGGACTGGAACCTGACTCCCGCCAAGCCGACGCTGGACGCCGAGCCGAATTACGAAGATCATCCCGTCAATCCGTGGCCTACGTGGGATCCGAAAAATGGGTATTACCGCGATTACGACGTCCGTAAACAAACCTATCGCTCTGTTTTTTCGGGCGCCTGCGGCGTTACTTACGGTCATCACAGCGTCTGGCAATTTTATAGCCCCCGCGAGGAAAAGATCAATTTCGCCGAGCGCTACTGGACGGAAGCGATTGACCGCCCTAGCGCATTTCAAGTCGGATACTTAAGAAAACTAATCCAATCCAGGCCGCAGCTTTCTCGGATACCGGATCAAAGCATGATTATCAAAGGGCAGGGAGAAAAAGGGGAGTATATTTGCGCGACGCGGGACGCGCAGGGACGTTTTATAATAGAGTTTATGTAGGTTTATTAATTAGCTGATAATCAGGATATTGGAAGGGTTTGTTCAGGATTCGGAAGTTGTGCAAGCCCGCGCAGGTATGCAAAACATTGGCCACAAAGCCTTGTTTTGTCAGTCGGCATTCG
>JBBRMZ010000027.1:0-28805 GCA_038230555.1 Chitinophagales bacterium | reverse complement strand
CCGGTCGACTGTTAGGCCCCGGCCGCGTGGAGTTATAAGAGCGAATCGAGGCATCCGGCTCGATCAGGCAGGCGGCGCTGCAAATGGGGATGTCTTATAAACAGGCCTGGGACCTGGTCAACCAAATGAACGAAGGTTTTGACGCGCCCGTCGTCGAGTCGCACCGGGGTGGGAAAGGGGGCGGGAATGCGGTCGTTACAGAAAAAGGAAAACTTGTTATCCGTCGCTATCAGGCGTTACGGGATCAATTCAATCAATTTCTGGAGACATTGCAGGATCAAATTGACTTATAAATATTTTTAAATAAATTCCTAACCCACTATTGACCCTTTTAAAAATAATACCGTACTTCGTTATACTTTTAAAAATATAACGAACATTATGACGAACCGATTTATTGCCCTTTACCTTTTCTTAGCCATTACCTTTCGCGCATTTGCGCAATCTCCTCAACCCGAAAAATCCGAGACGGACTCTTTGATCGTCCGCAATAAAGAATTAGGCGAATTGGTCGTCACAGCGTCAAGGATCAGCGAGAATATCCTTCGGTCGCCGGTCAGTATTGAGAAGATCAACCCATCCCAGTTTAAACTTTCCGCCGCGCCTTCCTTTTTCGACGCTTTAGAAAACGTCAAAGGCGTGCATTTGATCACGCCGAGCATGGGTTTCCGGATCATCAATACGCGGGGTTTTGCCAACACCACCAACGTCCGGTTCTCTCAGTTGGTCGACGGGGTCGATAATATGGCTCCCCATTTAGGCGCGCCGATCGGGAATGCCATGGGACCTTCCGACCTGGATATTCAGAGCGTAGAGATCATTCCCGGAACGGCCTCCGCGCTCTATGGTTTGAATGCCATTAACGGCTTGGCTAATTTTATTACGAAGGATCCGTTTGTTAGCGAAGGGAGCGCTATTCAGCAAAAAACGGGCGTCAACCATGTCGGAGACGCCGAAACCTCCGCTAAATTGTTTTCGGAAACAAGTTTCAGGATTGCCCACGCGTTTTCCCCAAAGTTTGCTTTTAAACTAAACGGGACATTTACCAAAGGCTACGACTGGGTCGCCGACAACCGGACCGATTTAAACGCTTCCGCTAATACTCAACTGGGCATAAGCGGCGGATCAGACAACCCCGGCTACGACCCAGTCAACGGCTACGGCAACGAGTCTTCAGACCGCAAAACCATCGTCCTGCAAGGAAAACAATACGTAGTAGCCCGGACGGGTTATTTGGAAAAAGACGTAACCAGCTACGATCTTCAAAATATTAAGGCCGACGCCGGGTTGGTTTACAAAATCAGCGATCAATCCCGAATTACCTATACGTACCGGTTTGCCGATCTGGATAATATCTACCAGCGCGCAAATCGTTTCCGGCTGAAAGATTATATTTTACAGCAACATGCGTTGGAGTTCAAAAATGACCTCGTACAGGTTCGCGGTTACTGGACGAGCGAAAATACCGGCAAATCTTATAACCTGCGCTCTGCGGCTGAAAATGAAGACCGGAACTATAAAACCGACGCCGGCTGGTATAGCGATTTTACGAAAGCGTTTAATACGGCTACCGGCGCGGGATCCTCTGTCGCGCAGGCGCTTCAACAGGCCAGGCTGACGGCGGACGCAGGTCGTTACCAGCCGGGGACGGCGGCATTCCAAAATAAACTGGACGAATTAGCCAACGTCAACAACTGGGACGTCGGCTCCGCCCTGCGGGTAAACGACGATCTGTTTCATATAGAAGGACAGGTCGACCTTTCTAAAACTTTAGGGGACAATTTTAGACAAAAAACAGGCATAGATCTGCTGGCCGGGTTTGACCGCCGGACTTATTTGATCCACCCCGACGGCAATTATTTCATCAATTATGAGCCGGGACATGAATTTGACGATTTCACCTATAGCAAAATGGGCGGTTTTATCCAGGCGGGGAAATCGCTGTTCGACGATTGTATAAAAATAGGGGCTACCTTGCGGGCAGACAAAAACGATTATTTCGACCTGAAATTCAACCCGCGTTTCAGCTTGGTTTACACGCCGGCCGCCGAACAAAATATCCGGGTTTCTTACCAAAGCGGCTACCGGTATCCGAGTATTTTCGAAGCGTTCTCCAACGTCAATAGCGGCGGCGTTAAACGAATTGGCGGTCTGACGATCGCTTCCAGCGGCGTGTTTGAAAACGCTTATTTACGGACGTCTGTAGACGCTTTTCAGGCCGCCGTGAAAAACGATTTCAATACCGGGATTACAACCAATGCGGCCATTCAAAAAGAAAAAGGCTTATTGGTAAAAAATACGTACACCTATTTACAACCCGAGCACATTAATTCATTTGAAACTGGCTATAAAGCACTTTTCCTGGGCGGAAGATTAAGCGCCGACGTTGATTTTTATTATAACCAGTACGATCATTTTATTGCGCAGGTTGAAATCAACGTGCCGAATACAGCCAACCCGGATTCTGTCGCTTTTTATATGAACGACAAAACCAAACAACAGCGTTACCGCGCCTGGACCAATTCGGAAAGTACGGTCTATAATTACGGCGGCAGCGCGGGCCTGTCCTATAAGATCTGGGGAAATTATGTTTTATCCGGCAACGCTTCCTATGCAAAATTACAGCGCGCCTCGCACGACGACGCCCTTGAAGACGGTTTTAATACGCCGGAGTGGATTACGAATTTATCTTTTGGCGGGAATAAAATCTGGAAAGATTTTGGTTTTAACGTGACTTATAAGCGCCAGAGCGGTTTTTACTGGCAATCTTTTTTGGTCAACGGAAACGTTGCCGCTTACGGGACATTGGACGCGCAGGTTAATTACGATTTTACAATAGCCAAGCTTAACCTGAAACTTGGCGCGACCAACCTGACTAACCAGTATTATTATTCCTTTTTGGGCGGACCCGCCATTGGCGGTTTCTATTATATGACAATAACATATCAAATTCGTTGATTAAGCGCATGGACATATTAAGGAAGTAAAATTTAATAAAATATTACGTTGATAATCAACATTCTATCCTATTTTTAAATATTGATTAATTTGGTCTTAGCACTTACCCTTATATTAAACAACTGCATAACCGGAAAGCGATCTTTTGTAGGACGCCTGAAAACCTAAGATTATATCTTTTTTGAAACCAAAAGTTCAGTAAACGATTGGTTATTCCGCTAAAGTAAACAGTTTATGATTGGCGGCTTTGGATACGAAATCGGGAATTATACGAAAGGCGCTATTTCTTACAGCGCAAAGCACAGGGTTTCGCCAGTGCGCTACTTTACCCAGTCGCCAGCTGGTTTGGACGATATAATCTGCTTTTGGTTTTCGTTTTTTTTGGAAAGTAGAAAACAAATCCTGTAATGAATGCCGCGATACAAATAAATTTGCTAACGAATATGCGTCTTCGATAGCCTGCCCGGCGCCCTGTCCTAAATTGGGCGTTGTCGGATGAGCGGCGTCGCCAATTAGGCATACTCGCCCCCGACGCCAGTTTTGAATAGGTTGAATGTCCTGAATTTCTCCAAAAATGACGGCGTCTTTTTCTGTATCTTGTAATATATTTGTTACAATAGGGTGGAAAGCCCTAAAGAGATTCTTCAACTCATCCAAGCTGACGTCTTTATATCCCATACTATTATTTGTCAGTCCGAACCAGTAAGTCTTCTTTTTGCTGATCTGAACGAATCCAAACCGAAGGGCTCCTCCCCATAATTCAAAAACGGCATTTGCATAAGCATCGGGAAGCGCTATATCGGATAAGCCCCGCCAGCACCATTGACCGGCGCTGCGCAATCGAACCTCTGGGAACATTTTCATTCTTACCGCAGAGTTAAGGCCGTCCGCTCCAATCAGCACATCGGAAAAAACTTCGGAACCGTCTTTAAAATACGACGCCACATTAACGTCGTTTTCCTGAAAAGTTTTTATTCGTTTATTCAAATGTAAATTTTGCGCAGGGAAGGCATCAAGCAGGATTTGTTGTAAGGCGCTTCGGGCGATCGCGAAAGCGGAAACGCCTTTGTTCGTTTCCCACTCTTTTAAATGATTGATTAATAGAGATTTCAAACGGCGGTCGGCAATGGTCATTTGCTTCATTTTGACCCCCGCTTCC
Organism: Chitinophagales bacterium; assembly: GCA_038230555.1. Classification (GTDB taxonomy): domain Bacteria; phylum Bacteroidota; class Bacteroidia; order Chitinophagales; family Saprospiraceae; genus JAAFJT01. Next base: position 24,688 of record JBBRMZ010000027.1, on the reverse strand, counting down.
ATGATTTGATCATATAATCCCATTCTTCGATACACTTCCATAGCGTTCGGGGCCAAAATGATTCCCGCGCCCAGCGGTTGTAATATTTCTGCCGCTTCATATATTTGAACGTCTACGCCTTTATTTTGTAGCGCTACGCCGGTCGTTAACCCTCCGATACCGGCGCCGATAATAGATATTTTCAATGAGTCTGTAGGTATCATATTAAGTATTTAATAAATTTATTTTACTTTTATTTAAAAAGCCGTCATAGAAAGCCGGGGTTACATATAAACCAACTTACGAAAGTAATAAAACAGGGAATTCAAAGAAAAAATAATGATTGATGAACGCGTATTTAGACCGATTAAAAAAATAGCAAGAAGAATATGGAGAAAGAATAAAAGAAAATAGTGAGTATCCGTTTTTTCCCGCCTTCCCGCATTACCTTTACGCCTTCTTTTTTTACCTATAAACCATAGCCATGACAATTGGAAATAAAACGGTCGTCTCCTGCCATTATACGCTGCGCGACGAGAATGAAAAAGGCGAAATCATTGAAAGCACCGAGGGCGCCGAGCCGCTGGAATATATTCAGGGCATAGATATGATGCTGCCTGACTTTGAAAAAAATTTAGCGGGTAAAATGGCCGGCGATAAATTCGCATTCGGACTGAAAGCAGCGAACGCTTACGGCGAATACGACGAAACGGCGGTTGCGGAAATTCCTAAAGCGGCTTTCAAACTGGACGGCGTTAATCCGGACGACGTGTTTGTGGAAGGCGAAATGCTGCCCCTCGAAGACGAAAACGGTCAGCCGATGCAGGGAATTATCACCAAAGTCACGCCGGATACCGTCTCCATCGACTTCAATCACCCAATGGCCGGTTACGACTTATATTTTACGGGGTATGTAAATTCCGTCCGCGCGGCTACGCAGGAAGAACTGGAACATGGGCACGTGCATGGCGAAGGCGGTCATCATTAATGAGGGATGAGAAAAAGGAGCCAATGAGGATTTTTTGTTTGATACCGTCAAATTTTATTGAGCGTCTCGGAAGGATTCGAACGGAACAGAACCGTCGGTTCCCGGTGCGCGTAGGATAAAAGGTAAAGTATTTATTTCCAGAACCGCAACAACAAAACCTCGATCGCCAGGAAGGCCAGCGCCAGCCAGACGCACCAGCGCCAAAGCGGCGTTCCCTGGTTTTGCTCGCCCACGAGAGCGGTAAAATTGGCTTCGGCGGCCGCGTCGAATAAATGGATATTAGCGCGCGTAAAGCCGCTTAGCGCTTTCGCGTCGTAATAATCAAGATCTGACTCGCGACGGTCAAAATTAAACCCAAACTGGTAAAGGACGGAATCGGGACGGATGAACGCCTGATAAAAACCGGCGTCTTTAATGGCGCCTTTGACGTTGAGGACGGCCTTGTTGTTGGTAATGCGCTGATCGGGAATGAATTCTTCTTTTTTGCCCTTCATGCGAAATTCTTTCTCGCCCGCGCGGTTTTTGGGATCGACTTCCACGTAATCGTCTTTGCCGATGGTATAAGCGATTTTCCAGTCCTTGCCGGAAGAGATCGCGGCTTTATAAAGCAAAGGGATGAAAATCTCCCCGTTACGGGAAAGAGCGCTATATTTTTCGTCCAGCGGAGCGGCGCAAATATATAAATTCCCTTTACCCGATTTGTTTTTAGTCAGGAACGGACCGCCGTCGCGATAGGTCAGCAAAATCTCGCCGGTCCGGTTGGCCAGACGGTAATTACCCTGTGTAGTAGGTAATTTCAGGTTGGCATTTTTATTGGTAAAAACGTCCTTAAAAATAAACTCGTCTGTATTAATACCTGAAACTTCGCGGGCTACCGTTTCAAACGGCCCAAACGCGTTGGCTTGCGCGGCGTTGAAAAAACCGTTGTACGCATTCAGATCGGCACCAAAAGGCGGGAAGACCAAAACGGAGCCGCCGTTTTTGACATATTGAGCAAGTTCCGCCGCCAGGCCGGAAGAAATATTAAACAGCCCGTTCAGCACGATCAACTGGTAATTAGGAAAAACAGAATATTGTAAGCCGCTATTTGGCTGGTTGTCTACTTTAAAAGATTTAACGCTTTGCAAGGCGGCGTCTAAAAAGCGATTCGGGGCGCCGTCGTAAATGGTCAGCACGTTGAGCCGGGCCGGCACGTTGAACGTAAAATAATAATGATCGTCGAACTGGATCGGGTAATCGGTGATTTCCAGTTCTGCGGTATACCAGCCTGTTTTAGCTGCCGTTAAAGGAATTGTGTCCGTCACGGTTGCGTTGGCTTTCAGGGAAATCATGCCGACGGGCTTATCCTGCCCGTCATAGTGAAGCGTCAGTTTTACGTTTTCAACGTCTTCTTTTGAATAATTGTGAATGCGCGCGACGAGCGGGTTGGTTTGATTGACAATCTGTACAGGCGTTTCAAACCAAACGGAATCAATGGCTATATTTTTTTCCTGCACCGCCTGCAACGGAACCAGGTTAATTTCTAATACGCTGTCCTGGAACCGTTTCAAATCGACGATATTTTTCTGAAAATCCGAGATCAGGAAAACGGTTTTATTGACCGTTTTACTTTGACTCAAGGTTTGTCGCTGAAGCGTCAACACTTTAGATAAAGTCTGGACGGCGGGGCCGGTTTTAATAGCCTCGATCAGGTTGAGCGCGTCGTCCTTATTAACAAGACGCTGGCTGCGTCCGTCAAAATCGTTGGTCAGTATCTGGAAGCGGTCGTCTGCGGCATAAGCGGCAACGATCTCGCGGGCGCGCATTTTTGCTTTTTCGAGTAATGAAACGTCCTTACTTTGAGCGTTCATACTGAAAGAGTTATCCACAAAAATAGAAACCGCTTTTTCTCCTCTTTTAATACGGGCGTCATTTTTTGGTAAGAACGGTTGGGCGAATGCCAGGACCAAAGCCGACAAGGCCAGGCAGCGCGCAAGTAAAACAAGAAAATTGCGCAGTTTTGAGCGGGCGCTGGATTCTTCTTTGACTTCTTTTAATAAAGCGACGTTGGTAAAATAGACTTTTTTGAACCGCCTGAAATAAAAAAGGTGTATTATAACAGGGACCGCTAAAACGGCTAACGCCCATAAAAAACCAGGAAAAACAAACTGCATATTTATAATAGCTATCAGCCGTCAGCTATCAGCCGTCAGCTTCTATTTACGGATGATATTCGACGTCGCATATTTTCGCCGGTTCTGGTTTTCCGGCAAGCATAGGCCTATAGAAATAGAAACAAACTTGTTCTATAAAAATAAACGACAAAGCTAATACGAAAAGATTGGACTTTTGTTATTTAAGCCCGAAAATAGCCGGGGCGCGGGACGCCGCAGCAAATTAAACCGGAGTTTTGTTTTTGCTGTAAATAAATTGGGAAATAAAAAGAACTTTGTTTTATGTTAGCAGGTCGTTTTGCGCTTTGGGCTAATGATAATGGGGCGGTAAAACATTTTTTACGAATTTCTACACTTTATAAACTAAAGAAATGGACGCTAAAAACTTAAAAAACCTTTCGGCGGGAGGATTACTGGTCGCTTTAGGAATTATATACGGCGATATCGGCACTTCGCCGTTGTACGCTTTTAGCGCTATCATTAGCGGAAGGGAAATCAGCGAACTCTTGGTGTACGGGGCTATTTCCTGTATTTTTTGGACGTTGACGCTCCAAACGACGTTTAAATATGTGTTTTTAACCCTCCAAGCGGATAATCACGGCGAAGGCGGCGTTTTTTCGCTGTACGCGCTGGTCAAAAAATATAAAACTTCGCTATATATACCCGCTATCATTGGCGCCGGTATGTTACTCGCCGACGGCATTATCACGCCGCCCATTTCCGTCGCTTCGGCCATTGAAGGTTTGCGGCTGGTTGAGCCGAACCTGTCGGAATCCACGGTCGGCTATATTGTTTACGCTATTCTGACGCTGCTTTTTTTTGTTCAACAATTTGGCACTAACGTTATCGGCAGGGTCTTTGGCCCGGTGATGTTTATCTGGTTTACCATGATTGCGCTGCTAGGGCTAAATCAAATTGTACAATTACCTCATATTTTTGCGGCGTTGAACCCGGTTTATGGAATTGAACTTTTAACCCGCTACCCGAAAGGATTCTGGCTGTTAGGATCGGTTTTCCTGGCCACCACCGGCGCCGAAGCGTTGTATTCGGATCTGGGCCATTGCGGGTTGCAAAACATTCGAGTGAGCTGGGTATTTGTAAAAACCTGTATCATATTAAATTATCTGGGGCAGGGCGCCTGGATTCTTTCCAATAAAGGGACGGGCAAACTGGCCGGCGCCGTTGCCCCGAGCGATATTTCCGTCCTGTTTGAAACCGTGCCGCAGGATTTTTTATTGTTTGCCGTCATTATTGCAACGATCGCCACCATCATCGCCTCGCAGGCGCTCATCACCGGTTCTTATACCCTGATTAGCGAAGCGCTGAGTTTGCACTTTTGGCCGCGCGTCAATATTAAATACCCCACGAATGTCCGGGGGCAAATATATATTCCCTCCATCAACTGGATCCTTTGGTTTAGCTGTTGCTATATCATGTACCACTTTAAAAATTCGACCAATATGCAGTCGGCTTACGGGTTTTCTATCACTGTCGCGATGTTGATGACGACCGTTTTAATGGCCAATTACATGTGGTACGTAAAGAATTGGGCTTGGTATATAGTGACGCCCATTTTGGCTGTTTTCCTGACGGTCGAAATTTCTTTCCTGATCGCTAATTCGGCTAAATTTGTGAACCTGTGGATCATGTTCATATTTGGGCTGGCATTAATTACGATCATGTTTATTTGGTACCGGGTAGGAAAATTGAATACAAAATTGATGACCTTCGCCGGTCTGAGAGAGCAGATACCGGCGTTGAAGGATTTAAGCGCCGACGCGTCGCTGCCTAAATTCGCCACGCATTTGATTTATCTGACCAGGGCAGAAGACCGGTATGAAGTGGAAAATACCGTTATTTATTCCATTTTCAGTCACCGTCCAAAAAGAGCGGACGTATACTGGTTTGTCCATATCGTGCGAACGGACGATCCGTACACCCTTGAATACGACGTGGAGGAGTTGGAAAATGATAAAGTAATCAGCGTGAGTTTCCGCTTGGGCTTCCGGGTGGAAACTAAAATTAACCTGCTGTTCAGAAAAGTAGTGGACGATATGGTGGCCGGCAACGAACTGGATATCAATAGTCCGTATCCGTCGTTGAGCAAATACGGCGTGGACGCCGATTTTCGATTCGTCGTGCTGGAAAAATTCCTTTCCTATGACAATCGTATTCAGGGTATTGATATATTTCTCTTAAACGCCTATTTTAACCTTAAAAAACTTACGCTTTCAGACGCCGAGGCATACGGTTTAAATCCAAGCGATACGTATGTGGAGAAAATTCCGCTGGTCATTAATCCGTTGACCAACCTGAAAATGAAGCGGATACTGCTTCCTGAAAATGTTTTACCTTAGTAAAAATAAAAAGTTATATTATTCATTCAATTTTTGAAGCCATAAAGATTGCCACATGACCAAATATTTAAAAAATTAAAGGAACTTTGCATCCCGTTTGAAACGTTCAACGGATTACGCGATTTTTTCCCTTTAATAAAAAGACGGAGCGGGTCTTTTGAACGATCTGTTTACATCTTCGGCAGTATGCAATTACTTAAAAAATGGATGCTCAGCATATAAAAAACCTTTCCGCGGGAGGTTTACTGGTCGCTTTAGGAATTATTTACGGAGATATCGGCACTTCTCCTTTATATGTTTTTAGCGCGATCGTCGGCGGCAGAGAGATCAGCGATTTATTGGTGTACGGCGCGATCTCTTGTATTTTTTGGACCCTGACCCTGCAAACTACGTTCAAATACATTTTTCTTACTTTACAGGCGGACAATAAAGGCGAAGGCGGCGTTTTTTCGCTTTATGCCCTTGTCAAACGATATAATAAATCGCTCTATATTCCCGCCATTATTGGAGCGGGTATGTTATTGGCAGACGGCATTATTACGCCGCCTATTTCCGTTGCCTCTGCCATTGAAGGTTTGCGTCTGATTAAGCCTGACCTGACCGAAGAGTCGGTTTCTTACATTGTGTACGCTATATTGACCATATTATTTTTCTTCCAACAATTTGGCACCAACGTCATCGGTCGGGCCTTCGGTCCGGTCATGTTCATTTGGTTTATGATGATCGCCGTTTTAGGATTGGCTCAACTGGTTCATTTTCCAAATATCTTATTTGCTTTAAGTCCGCACTATGCATTCGATCTGCTGGTGCATTATCCGCGAGGATTTTGGTTGCTTGGAGCCGTTTTCCTTGCCACTACGGGCGCCGAAGCGCTCTATTCCGACCTGGGGCATTGCGGATTGAAGAACATAAGGGTCAGTTGGATATTTGTAAAAACCGCGCTTGTTTTAAATTATTTGGGCCAGGGCGCCTGGCTACTGTCGCATAAGGGGCAAGGCAAACTGGCGGAAGCGGTCATACCGAAAGATATTTCCGTGCTGTACGAGATCGTGCCGCACGATTTTTTACTGTTCAGCATTGTTATTGCCACAATTGCCACCATCATCGCGTCGCAGGCGCTCATTACCGGTTCTTTTACCCTCATCAGCGAAGCGCTCAGCATGAATTTCTGGCCCCGCGTCACCATCAAATACCCGTCGAACATAAGGGGGCAAATTTATATTCCTTCCATCAACTGGATTCTTTGGGGGAGTTGTTGTTTCATCATGTACCATTTCAAAAATTCGACTAATATGCAGGCGGCGTATGGTTTTTCCATTACGCTGGCGATGTTAATGACCACTGTTTTGATGGCTAACTATATGTTGTTCGTTCGGAAATGGTCGTGGTGGAAGGTCGGTCCTATACTGGCGGTATTTTTGACGGTAGAGATTTCCTTTTTTATCGCCAACTCCGCTAAATTTGAAAAGTTGTGGGTGATGTTCCTGTTCGGATTGGCATTAATTTCCCTTATGTACATCTGGCGCTCTGCGCGAAAGATCAACAACCGGTTCCTTACTTTCGTTAATTTAAACGATCATATTCCGACGCTCAAAGACCTGAGCGCCGATCAGACGATCGCTAAGTTTGCCAGCCATTTGATCTATCTCACTAAAGCCAATCATCCGCACCAAATAGAAAGCAAGATCATTTATTCCATATTTAGCCATAAACCCAAACGCGCGGACGTTTATTGGTTTGTACACGTGGAGCGAACAGACGAACCTTATACGATGGAATATGACTTCGAAGAATTGGAAAACGACAAAGTGATCCGCGTGGAATTTCGTTTAGGATTCCGGGTGGATAACAAGATCAACTTATTGTTCCGGAAAGTAGTAGAGGACATGGTAAAAAGTAAAGAACTGGATATTACCAGCCCTTATCCTTCGTTGAGCAAATATAACCTGGCGGCGGATTTCCGGTTCGTCGTTTTGGAAAAATTCCTTTCTTTTGATAACAAAATACACGGCATGGAGCGCTTCCTGTTAAACGCTTATTTTAGTATTAAAAAATTAGCGCTGTCCGACGCGCGCGCGTTTGGCCTGGACTCCAGCGAAACTTCTGTAGAGAAAATACCGCTGGTTGTTGCGCCGGTCACGAATTTGCGCCTGAAGCGCGTACAGAAACGCGCCAAAAAACACATTTGATTTATCCCGACGCATAAAGCCTTTCATTATTGCTTAACCAGCTTGGCGACGAACGTTTTATTTTCCGCCGTAATACGGATAAAATATATACCGGCTGGATAATTCCGAAGGTCTATATCGTAGCTTCCATGCAGCGTTTGTTTGATTTCTTTATTCCAAAGGCTTTGACCCATCATATTGAACAGGCGCGCTTCAGCGTCGACCGGTTTAACAAAATCCACGTCCAGCGTAGCCGATCCTTCAGTCGGGTTCGGATAAATCAACACTTTTTGAATGGCGGACGCCGGATCTGATATTGCCGTGCCGATGCTCACGGTATAAATTTTCGTATCAGAGCATCCTTTGGCGTCGCTGATGTTCAGCGTGTATGGTCCGGGCGTTAAATTAGAAAGACTGGTTGTAACGCCGGTGATCACTGCTCCATTCGGTCCCGTCCATTTATAAGTATAAGGGCCGGTTCCTGTAGTCGGCGCGACCCCGCTGATGCTCCCGTTGGCCGCTCCAAAGGAGGTAGCGTTCGTGATCTGGGCGCTCATGGCGAAAGGCGCGCAACCGAGGTAGTTGACGTTATCCAGGTCGAAAAAGAAACCCGTCGAAGTCGAAATAGTGGAAGAAATCTTAAACCGGATCTGCACGGTTTTACCTGCGAACGCGCCGAGGCTCGCTTTACGGGTGGTGAGATTGGCCGTTTTAACGTGGTTAATGCGCGTAACGGTGTCGATGGTCGTGAAGTCCGCGTCGCCGCATGCAATGGCCTGGACGTCGAGTCGATCATTATTGATTAAATTATAAGCTCCGTAAGGCGAAAGCTCCGTCACAAAACGATAATCGTAGCTAAGGCTGTCGCCTGTTTGGACCGGCCCCCACTTACCCGTCGTAATGCTCACCGTTTGATTTTGATTATATATATTGGCAAACAAAGCGGGCGTCGACGCTCCATGCGACCGGCCGCCGGTGAAAATATTGCCGCTTAGCGCCCAACCCAGCGGAACTCTGGCGTCGTTGAAGTTGTAGGTAAAGGGGGCGTGCAGCCCGACCGGCGTGGCAAAATCGGAAGAAATAGTATCGTTTTGAGCAAATCCGTCCCCCGGCAGGCCGACCCACGTTCTTAAAAAATGGTGTCCAGGCGTGGTAGAGTTGACGGGCGTCTTAAAACGATAGGTCGCGGAAGCGCCGGGCGCAATAGACAGCGAATCAATTTTTTCTATTACCGCCGGGCCTTTGTCAAAAGAATAGCCGACCGAATAACGGTACTGGCGCGTTGTTCCGGTATTCGTGATCGTCATTGTTACGCTGTCGTTCGCAGATCCGCACAAAGCGGTCGAAAAATGGGTTGCTCCGCCTGCGGCCAGATCGTTGGCAGGCTGAGCCGCAAAAATGGCAATGTTATCGACGCCGACGCCGCCATATATTTTGGTGGCGGCCCCCGTTGAAGCGAAAGCAAAACGTAACCGGCAATTAGCTTTTCCTGCCAGTCCCGCCAGCCGGTTTTGAGCGGGCCGCCAACCCGGATTATTTTTGCCGGACCAAAACGCGCCGATGTTTTTTAAAGCAATGGAATCATTATACCAGTTGACGCCGGTTCCTTTGACGCCTACTTTAAACCAGGTCTTGCCGCCGTCCGAACTGGATTCCAACCAGGCGCCGTCCGCGGCGGCCTGGGAATAAACATTTAATGAAAAACTAATAAAGGGATCGGAAGTCAGCGATGAGAAATCAAAACAGGGGGAAAGTAAATAGCCAAATTCATTCTGGTTATAGGAAGTATCCTGCGCGGTGGTCCAGGCTTTTATGCCGCCGCCGACGGAATAAATATAGGGGCCAAGCGGCTTGCCATATTTCCAGGAAGAATTTCCAACCGTATCAGAGACCGACCAGGTGCCTTTGCCGCTTTCAAAATCTTCAAAATAAGGGAACTGGTTAATTAATCGCGGGGAGGTGACGGAAATGCGGAAAGTGTCGTTCAGGCGGTTACTGTCGCTTTCTAACTGAGTCCAGGCAACAAGATTATATTCGCCGGGGATAGAAAAATCGCCCAGGGTTTTGAAAGCGATCTCCCGCACGCTGTCCCTTCCGAGTACCCCTGTGTAATAGCCGTCCTTATATTGCGGAACCGGAGCCGGGACGCCGTTGACGCTATAGAGGAAAGTAATTAAAGATTGCGGATTGCCGCCAAAATTTTTCAATACGACCCGGACGCTGTCTGTCGCTAATCCGCACCGGTTCACGGGGCCGGTAATGGCGATGATCCCAACGTCACTTTTATAACGCGTTTTGAAAGACGCCCTGCCGCTGGCGTAACCGGAATCCGTGCAAACCGGATAAACCCATACGTCGTAAGCAAAGTTTTCCATGAGTCCGTTCAGCAACGCCGTCGTATCGGTTACGGTAATCGTCGTTCCGCCCATAGAACTATCTTTTGGCAAATAAACAACATTGTATGCGGCGGGTTTGGAAGGAGAAGGCGACCAACGGATACGCGCCGAAACGGCGGCAATGCTGTCTACCCGTATGCTTTTCACCGCCCGGCAGGACGAACAGCCTGCAACGCCCTTAAAAAAAGCGAGGCCGCCGTTGGCGGGAGAGGCAGAGAATACGGGATCGCCGTTGGAGTCGTATAACGTATAGCGAATTTCTGTCAGGTATTGAGGAGGATAACCGGGCGTAAAAGTAAAGTTAATAGAGTCGCCGGTTTTAACGCGAATGCGGAAAATGAGGCTGTCGGTTCCGTCCGTCACCGTAGTGTCGATCGTTGTGGAACCGATTTTAAGGCGCGCCCTCGAAGCGTCCCAACCGTCGGCGGCGGCGTCCGAGAGTACCAACCGGTAAGAGCAGGTTCCCTGAGCCTTTGACACGGAGGCAAAAAAAGGAAGGGATAGGAAGAGTGCGGCTAATATGGTAGAAAGTCTTAACGTCATAAGTTTTAAAAATAAGGGATGAACGATCGTCGGATTTAAATGAGCTATCAGCCGTGGGCTACCATTTGCTGACTATAAAATTGATAACGGCGGTTATTTTGCTTTAAGTATTTAATATGCAGTCTTACGGTAAAATACGGTTTTTGATAGAATATTTTTAAAATAGTCGATGAAGGGATAAAAATAATAAAAATATAATTTAATGGCCTAACAATTCGTGAATTCAGCGGAAAATAGGCGATTAATCATAATTGGACCGCTTTTATTTGACAATCTAAGGCAGGAATATGAATCGACAAGGATATAAAATCATATTAAATATTTTTAAGATTATTTTTTAACTTAAAAATGGTAATTTTAAATTTGACACAATAAATAATTGACAGTATCCGGAATTGACAATAAATTTACAAAAAATTAAATGTTTGTCGGGCGCTGAATTGTTTGTCGCTTCCCCCTTTAGAAGAACCCTCGGTACGATAAAGTATTTAATTTTTAAAGCAGTCAATACCGATCCAATTTAAATATTTATTTAATAGAAGGGGGTATTATATCATGCTTTAAAAATTATATATGGCCCGACTTCTACCCTTGGTTTATTTTCTGCTTTGTTTTTCAGTTCTGCGCGTTGACGCTCAAATCGATCAGACCTATCACCAGGTGATCAAAGTCGACGATATTCCACGTATGCTTTTCAATATCCGGGGCGATTTTACCCTCCATACCTGGTCCAGCACGTCGATGATGATGGAAGCCTATATTAAAATTGATAAGGGTAACGTCGACATTCTGAAATACCTGATCAAAGCGGGCAGATATGATCTCATTTTGAACAAAGCTTCCGAAACTACGGCGATTAGCAGCAAACGCGACCGCGAAGGATCTTTGAAAATGAAAAACGAAGTTTGTACGGAATCTGTGAAAATAGATATTTATATCCCGGAAGACTTCCAACTCGTCAACGGTCGTGAAGCGGAACGTAAAAGCTCGGTCGGCGCGGTGGTGGCGGGAAAAAATTAAACGGGAAGGCTGATTTCTACGACAAATGGAACAGCGTGATGAACGAACTGATCTCGCTCAACTTTACGCTTGATCCCACTTTCAATATTTACGAGGCCAACCGCGACGTGATGCGCGCCCGCACTGCCGAATGGCACGCTCAATATACCCTCCCAGCCTCTGGCGTTTTTATATGCCCAGCCGCCAGTCGCACGGCTCCTACTGGAACGGCTGGGGCACCGACCAGGAAATAGCCTGGAAAGAAAATTACCGGCTATGGATGGCTTTCGTCAACGAGTATAAAAATCGCGGCGGCAGGGTGACGACCGGTACGGATTCGGGCTTTATCTTTGAACTCTATGGCTTCGCTTTTATCCGCGAAATGGAATTGCTGCGCGAAGCGGGGTTTCATCCCCTCGAAGTGATCCGCGCCGCGACGCTCAACGGGGCCGAAGCGCTGGGGATGGATAAAGAGATCGGCTCCGTCGAACCGGGCAAAAAAGCGGACTTTGTGATCGTCGAAGAAAATCCGCTGGTCGATTTCAAAGTGTTGTACGGGACGGGCGCGATCCGGCTCAACGCCCAAAACGAGGTCGTCCGGGTGGGCGGCGTAAAATATACGATCAAAGACGGGATCATTTACGACGCTAAAAAACTATTGGAGGACGTCCGTAAAATGGTCGACGCGGCGAAGAAAGCGGAAAATTATGAGTTGAAACAACCGGGCATGAAATAAAGAAATCAATACATTTTAAAATATTCTTCCAAAAATTTGGAAGCATAAAAGAATAATCAGATATTTACGAGCCTTAATGCAGGAAAAAGGTTTTCGTTTTCCGTATCCATTTAACCGTTAAAATCAGTAAAGATCATGAAAAAATTAAAGTGTCGCGACGTTGGATTTGATTGTCCGGGCGTTATTAAAGCCGAATCTGAAGAAGAAGTGTTGAAACTGGCCGCCCAGCACGCGCAGGAAGCGCACGGGGTTACGGTGACGCCTGAAATGGCCGAACAAATAAAACCGCTGATTACGGACGAAAAAGAAGCGGCTTAACCATATCTTATTTTTTAAATACCTTTAACTGCGCGGTCGCACGGGCTAAGCGCGTTAACCCACTTGTAGGATTATGCGCAATAATATCTGCTTTGTCTTTTTTTTGACCATAACCGCTCAAATTGTCGCGCAGCAGGCTATCGGCGACTACCCGTATAAAGGCGTCCCGTTTACGGCCGTCAAACTAACCGACCGGTTCTGGCTTCCTAAAATGGAGTTCAACCGGACGAACACGATCCCGCAAAGTTTTGCCAAATGCGAATCGACGGGCAGGGTCAAAAATTTTGAACTGGCGGCGCAACATTCAGGCAAGTTCTGCTCTAAATACCCGTTCGACGATTCCGACGTCTATAAAACCTTGGAAGGCGCTTCTTATTCGCTGCACATCCATCCCGACCCAAAACTGGACGCTTACTGCGATTCGATTATCGCCAAAATCGCTAAAGCGCAGGAGCCGGACGGCTATTTATACACCGCCCGCAGCATCGACTCCGTCAACGGCCATCCCTGGATCGGTAAAACGCGCTGGGAAAACGAAGCCATTTTCAGCCACGAACTCTATAACCTGGGTCATCTGTACGAGGCCGCTTCCGCTCATTACCTCGCAACCGGCAAACGGAATCTGCTGAACGTCGCCATTAAAAGCGCCGACTGCGTCGACCGGGCGTTTGGTCCCGGCAAAAAAAGAGTCGCGCCGGGCCATGAAGTGATCGAAATGGGTCTGGTCAAAATGTACCGCGTCACGCAGGATCTGCGCTACCTGCGGTTGGCCAAGTTCTTTATCGACGCCCGCGGACAAAAAAAATACAACAAGGAAAGCGACGATGTTTTTCAGAACGGTAAATACTGGCAGGACGACAAGCCCGTCATTGAACAAACCGAAGCGGTCGGCCACGCGGTGCGCGCGGTCTATTTATATACGGGCATGGCGGACGTCGCCGCGCTCACCGGCGAGCGGGCCTATATCGACGCCATAAATAAGATCTGGGACAACGCAGTTTCCAAGAAAACCTACGTCACAGGCGGGATCGGCGCCGCCGGCAACGGCGAGCGTTTCAGCGACGATTACGACCTACCAAATCAGGAGGCCTATTGCGAAACCTGCGCCGCGATCGGGAACGTCTATTGGAATTACCGGATGTTCCTCCTCAATGGCGACGCTAAATATTACGACCTGATTGAGCGAATTATCTATAACGGCTTCCTTTCGGGCGTCGGGCTGGACGGCAAAACTTTTTTCTATACTAACCCAATGGAGACCAACACGCGCGGCGGCAAGCCGACCAACGAAACCAAACGCTCCGAGTGGTTTACCTGCGCCTGCTGCCCGACCAATATTTCGCGGTTTGTGCCGTCTATTCCCGGCTACGCTTATGCGCGAAGAAACAACGACGTCTATATCAATTTGTTCATGAGCAGTTCAGTCGTCCTTCCGTTGGACAATGGAAATAAAGTGGAACTCTCGCAACAAAGCGACTACCCTTGGAACGGCGCCATCCGCGTCACGGTCGATAACTTCACGAAAAATGATTTTCAATTGAATATCCGCGTTCCCGGCTGGAGCCGAAACGTCGCCTTCCCTTCCGACCTATACACTTTTGCCGACCCCTCCCCTGCCGCGCCGCAGTTGAAAATCAACGGCGTCGTTACAGATTATGCGCTTGAAAAAGGCTACGCCGTCCTTCGCCGCCCCTGGAAAAAAGGCGACGTAGTAGAACTGACGCTGCCGATGGACGTCCGGCAGGTCGTCGCTAACCCGAAACTCAAGATCGACGCCGGCAAAGTCGCGCTGTTGCGCGGCCCGCTGGTCTATTGCGCCGAATTTCCGGACAACGCCGGCCATACGGCCAACCTGATCCTGCCCGCTACTTCCCGCTATACGGCTACTTACCAAAAAGACCTGTTGGGGGGAGTCGTTACCCTGCAAACGACCGCCGTCGCCGTCAAAGTGGATAGCGTCGCAAACACAGTGACGTCTGTTCAACAACCGTTCACCGCCATTCCCTTTTTTGCGCGCTGTAATCGCGGGGAGGGGGAAATGCGAATCTGGTTTCCGCAAAAAGTAACGAATTTAGAACTCCTTTCAGATTAATCGCAACGCCGCTGTTCCGATCACGATTTGGCCGACCAAGATTGGCCGATCACGCCCCACGTAGGGACAGGTCGCGACCTGTCCCTACGTGGGGCGTTACCCGTTCCCATTTACCACGGACTCTCCCCCGTCTCCGGATTATTATCAAAACTAATAAATTTTCCGGTCGGGCCGCCGGCGTCCAGCATGGCGTATCGCGCAATATAGCCCGCGGCGGTCTCCACGCTGTTAGATCCGCTGTGATGATTAAAATCAGTAGCCGTATAACCGGGATCGACGGCGTTCACTTTAAAAGGCGTCTCGCGAAGTTCATAAGCCAAAGCGACGGTGTAAGCGTTCAGGGCGGTTTTGGACGGACCGTAAGCGGCTGATTTTACTTTGTAATGGCGCCAGGCTGGATCGCTGTGCATTGTCAGAGAGCCTAAGCCGGACGTGACGTTGACGATTCGCGGCGCGGCGGATTTTTGCAGCAAGTCTAAAAACGCCTGCGTAACGCCGATCGCGCCAAAATAATTGGTTTCAAACACTGCGCGCATGGTCGCGACGGACGTCGAAGCGGTCGGCTGCGGCATGCCGCCGCTGATCCCGGCGTTGTTAATCAGGACGTCCAGCGATTCCGTTTTACCGCCCATTATTTGCCGCGCTTTAATAATAGAAGCCGGATCGGCCACGTCGATTTCTATAGTTTCTACATTGGTTAACCCTTCGGCGCGCAGTTTTTGAACGGCGTCCAATCCTTTTGCGGCGTCCCGGGCGCCCAGATACACGTAATAATTTTGCCGAAGCAGTTGACGGGCGGTTTCAAAGCCGATGCTTTTGTTGGCGCCAGTAATGAATACTTTTTTCATAACAAATTATTTATTACAAATTTACTCCTCCCGCCACTTCAATCCGCTGCCCGTTGACCCATTTGGCGTCGTCCGAGCAAAGGAAAGCGACCACGCCGCCGACGTCGTCGGCAAGCCCGACCCGGCCTAAAGCGGTTACGCCGATCAGCATTTCTTGCAATTGCGGGCTGTTGCGTACCCGGCCGCCGCCGAAATCCGTTTGAATCGCTCCCGGAGCGACTACGTTCGCCCGGATTTTACGCGGCCCCAACTCTTTTGCCAGGTACCGGGTCAGGGTTTCGACGGCGCTTTTCATGGTCGCGTAAACGGAAGAACCGTCGTGAGAAAAACGCGCCAGGCCCGAAGAGATGTTGACGATTCCGCCGCCGTCCGCCATGATCGGCAGCGCTTTTTGCGTCAGGAAAAACACGCCTTTGAAATGAACATTCAACGATTCGTCGAACTGCGCTTCCGTGGCGGAGGCAAACGGCACGTACATAGCCGTCCCCCCGTTGTTGACGAGAAAATCAATCTTGTCGGTTCCAAAAGTTTCTTTCAACGCGCGCTGAACAGACTCAATAAAAGCGTCGAACCCTTTCAAGTCGGAGGCGTCGAGTTGCAGCGCCGCCGCTTTTTGTCCGGCTTGCTGGATCTCCGCTACGACTACTTCTGCGGCTTCTTTTTGGCTATGGTAGGTCAGGATTACGTCGATCCCTCTTTTGGCCAGGCTAAGCGCCATATCTTTTCCCAACCCGCGGCTACCGCCGGTGACAAGAGCAATTTTTGCTTGCGTCATTTGAATGATTATTTTTATAAATGAATACCGCCCGTGACTTCAATTTTTTGACCGTTGACCCATTTGGCGTCGTCGGTACATAAAAAAGCGACCACGCCGCCAATATCGTCTGGCAGGCCGACGCGTCCCAGGGCTGTCATAGAAGCGAGAAATCCTTGGAGTTGCTCGTTGTCGCGCACCGCACCGCCGCCGAAATCGGTTGCGATGGCGCCGGGCGCCACTACATTGACCCGGATTCTCCGGGCGCCCAATTCTTTTGCCTGATAGCGGGTCAGCGTGTCGATAGCGCCTTTCATGGAAGCGTACGCCGCATAGCCCTCATAAGAAAAACGAGCCAGGCCGCTCGAAATATTAACGATTCCGCCGCCGTCCGCCATGATCGTTAGCGCTTTCTGCGTCAAAAGAAAGGGGGCCCTAAAGTGAATATTGATCATTTCGTCCAACTGCGCTTCGGCGGTTGCCGCAAAAGGAGCATACGCGCCCGTTCCGGCGTTGTTGATCAGGAAATCAATTTTATCAACGCCAAAAGTATTTTTTAGCGCTTCCTGTACTTCCCGGATAAATCCGTCAAAGCCGGCTGCGTTCGAAACGTCAAGCTGTAGCGCCGCCGCTTTTTGGCCTGTTTTTTTAATTTCCTCCACGACTGCATCCGCCGCTTCTTTTTGACTATGGTAAGTAAGGATCACGTCGATCCCTTTTTTGGCGAGACTGAGCGCCATGTTTTTTCCAAGTCCGCGGCTTCCGCCGGTAACCAAGGCAATTTTAGACTGCGTCATAATAATCGATTTTTCAACTTTCTAATAAATAAATGGAATCAACCGCTTTGTCGCGGCTGAATAAGATTGATAGGCGGCGCCAAACGCTTCCGTCAGCGCCTGTTCTTCTACGCTGATGCGGGCCGAAAAAGCTAAAAAAATGGGGACGACAATGATCAAAAAGCCGTAATAATTATTCATCGATAAGCCTAATCCAATAAAGGAAAGAAGCGCCCCCGAATAAGAAGGATGCCTGACCCAACCATATAAACCGGTATTGACAATTTGGTGATCGCTTTTGATAGTGACGTCCATGGTAAAAAATTTACCGAGCTGCCGGATCGCTGTAAAACGAATAATAATACCAACAACGATCAGCCCCAGCGATAGATAAATAAAACCTATGTTTAAATAAATAGGATAAAAAGTATGCAGCGACACATAGGCGCCTACGGAAATACTTGCCGCAATCGTCAGCCATAAATACAGTTCCGTATTTTTGTCTTTTGTCTTGACGTCGCCCGCTCCGGAACGTTTCATCCGGTTGAGAATGATCTCTGAAAGTCCCCAGCTGCCATAAATTATATAAAAAAGGATTGACATTTTAGTAAATTTTTAATGCGGCGTTTTCTTCTTTTTATAGTTTTAATAAATATTCAAATTTAACGGATTCATAATAATAATCTACATTACAAGTTTCATAAATTATTGACTATCAATAAAATATAAGCTGACGGCTGATAGCTGACGGCTGACAGCTGACGGCTGACGGCTGATAGCTGACGGCTGATAGCTGACGGCTGATAGCTGACGGCTGACAGCTGACAGCTGACGGCTGATAGCTGATAGCTGATAGCTGATAGCTGACGGCTAATAATCGGGTTACCACGGGTTGGTTGCCCAAACGTTGGCTTCCGGGATAAAACCCAACCCGTTGACGGCCAGCATACCCGCAATGACTTGAGCGATTTCTAAGCCTTTTAACTTTTTTTCAACATTAGCCGGCTGATAGCCCAATTTATCCAAAAATTCCGTCACCACTTCGCTGGGATTTACCTGCATCACCCGCACGTTGTGTTTTCGGAGTTCCGCCTGCCAGCATTTGGTCAGACCGGTTAAGGCCGATTTGCTGGAGGAATAGGCTGAACCGTTTGCGAAACCGTTGAGGGCGGCCATTGAAGCGATATTAATAATGTTTCCCGTATTCTGACTGATAAAATGCCGCGCGGCCAATTGTCCGCACATAAACGCGCTTTTTACGTTGGTTTCCCAGATCCGCATAAAATCCTCTACCGATGTATCGGCCAGCGACCCCACGAATCCAATTCCGGCGTTGTTAATCAACACATTCATGTCGTCCATACTCTTTAAGGCAAAGTCGAACAGTTTTTGGACGTCGGCTTCTTTGGATACGTCGGCCTGTATTCCAAAGACGTCCAGTTCGGAAGCGGCTTTTTCTATTCTTTCCTTATCCCTGGCGCAAATAACTACCTGCGCGCCTTTTGATTTTAATAATTTTGCGGTTTCATAGCCAATACCGGAACTGCCGCCGGTGATAAGAACTTTTGCGGTTGATAAATCCATATAGGTTTTTATGCGTTTTGAAAAATTTTATTTGCTATGCGTCGATCATCGCCATGCTCATCGCGTCGTAGCGATCTCCTGTAGAAACGCCTAACGGAACAATGGATTCTAAATGATTGAGTTCAGCCGCCGTCAGCGCAAGAGACGCCGCCGCAATATTCTGCTCCACGTATTTGACCCGCTTGGTTCCGGGAATGGGAACGGCGCCTTTGGCGATTGTCCAGGCGATGGCCAGTTGGGAAGGCGTAATTCCTTTTTGATCGGCCATCTTTTTGATTTCCTGAACGAGTTCAATGTTTTTATAAAATTGTTCGCCCTGGAAACGCGGTATGCTTTTACGGAAATCGCCTTCCGGCAGGTCCTCGGGCTTTTTGAGATCGCCCGTCAAAAATCCGCGGCCCAGCGGAGAATAAGCAATAAATCCAATCCCCATTTCCTGAAGCGTCCGGATAATACCCGCTGCTTCGACGTCCCGCTCAAACAGCGAATATTCCGTTTGCACGGCCGTTAACGGGTGGATCGCGTGGGCCTTTTTTATGGTGGCGGACGAAACTTCCGACAACCCGATATACCCTACCTTGCCCGCTTTGACCAGTTCGGCCATCGCGCCGACCGTGTCTTCCACAGGCGTATTTGGATCCAGCCGGTGCAGGTAATAGAGGTCGATAAAATCTGTTCCCAGGTTTTTAAGCGACCGGTCGACCGCTTTTCTGACGTAATCGGGCCGGCCATTGATTTGCCAGGTCAGTTGCTCGTTGTCGCCGACCTCAAAACCAAATTTAGTGGCGATGATGTATTTTTCCCGGTTTCCTTTGATCGCTTTGGCGATCAACCGCTCGTTCAGCAACGGGCCGTAGAGATCTGCGGTATCCAGGAAATTACCGCCCAGTTCCAAAGACCGGTGGATGGTCGCGATGGATTCTTTTTCGTCAGCCTGACCATAGACCTGCATGCCGGCGATTTCAGTCATCCCCATACAGCCTAAACCAATGTTTGGAACGACCAATCCCTGGCTTCCTAATTTTACTGTTTTAATACTGTTCATTCCTTATTTTTTTATAGTAGGTATTTAAATTTACGCTGCAAAGTTCGCCGGGAGCTACCTACTAAAAGTAGCCAAATTAGTTTTTGTTGTAGCCAAAATGAAAAAAGTAGCCGTTATTCAAAATTCATCCGGTTATTTGAGCCTTCACAAGGCAGAAGGATTCTTTTTTATTTATAAACTTTGCTTTAAATTTGTCTCTTTTAGAAAAAAAATTCGACAAGTAATTAATTGATATTTAGATATACTTAACTATGGCAGAAAAACTCAAATCCGAAGGCGTATGCTATTTTTGTAAAGAGCGCTTTTCCAAATCCGTGATTTCTAAACATCTCGCTAAACATTTATCCGAGTTAGAAAAAACCAATGCCTATACCGCCACAATTAAGTATTGCCATCTGGAAGCGCAAGTCGGATTATATTTTCTTCACTTTTTGGTCATCGGTTCCGCCAAAATGCAAGATGTTGATAATTTTTTAAGATCAATCTGGCTTGAGTGTTGCGGTCACATGAGCGCGTTTACGGGGAGATCAGAAATTGGAATGAAGCGGAAATTACACGACGTATTTTTAACCAACGAAAAATTATCTTACGAATATGATTTCGGAAGCACGACGGAACTTTTGATAAAAAAACACCAGGAATACGCGCTTCCGTTGACGGGTCCAATCCTGCTAATGAGCCGAAATGAACCGCTAAAATTAATGTGCAGTCTGTGTGGAAAAAATCCGGCTACTGTTTTATGCTCAGTCTGCCTGGGAGAAGAAGAAGCTTTATTTTGCGACGACTGCGCGCCGAAACATGCTGAAAGCTGCCCCGATTTTGAAGATTACGCGGAAATGCCCGTGGTCAATTCCCCGCGCATGGGCGTCTGCGGGTATGATGGCGGGTCAGTAGACGTTGAACGGGACGGTGTTTATCAACCTTATTCAATTTGAAAATAAGGAAATAAAAAGCCCTTTTTTTTCTTATAATTCACTTTTTAGCAAAATAGTGTAAATTTTTTACATTATTTAGCATATTCTTTATAAAATAAAGAAAAATGTCCCGCATCTTCATCACCGGCTCCGCAGACGGGCTAGGCCTCCTGGCCGCCAAATTATTGATCCAACAAGGCCATTCGGTCGTTTTGCATGCCCGCAACGCCGACCGCGCTAAAGCGGCTTCAAACGGCGCGCCCGGCGCTGAAACCGTCGTCATCGGCGACCTCTCTGACCGGAAAGAAACGGCCGGCGTGGCCGAACAGGTTAACCGGCTGGGCGTCTTCGACGCCGTCATCCATAACGCCGCAATGGGGTACCGCGAATCGCGCCGGAACGCGACCGCCGACGGACTGGCGGAAATCTTTGCCGTCAACAGCCTGGCGCCGTATATATTGACCTGTCTGATCCAACAACCAAACCATTTAATTTATATGAGTTCCGCGCTGCATCAAAGCGGCGATATTAGCTTGAAGGACTTGGCTTGGGGAAACCGCCCCTGGAACG
This sequence comes from Chitinophagales bacterium, assembly GCA_038230555.1. Classification (GTDB taxonomy): domain Bacteria; phylum Bacteroidota; class Bacteroidia; order Chitinophagales; family Saprospiraceae; genus JAAFJT01. Next base: position 3,468 of record JBBRMZ010000027.1, on the reverse strand, counting down.
GATTCCAGGCTTACTCGGATTCAAAACTCCACAACGCGATCCTCGCTTTCGCGGTCGCCCGGAAATGGCCGGACGTTTGTTCCAACGCCGTCGAGCCGGGCTGGGTTCCAACCAAAATGGGCGGCTCCGGGGCGCCCGATAACTTGGAGGAAGGCGCTAAAACACAGGCATGGTTAGCGGCCTCAAACGACCCGGCAGCGCAGGTTTCCGGGCGCTATTTTATCATCAAAAATTACGGAAGGCTAATACTGCCGCAAATGATCCGGACGTTCAGGAAAAATTTATGGCGGAGTGCGCGCATATATCCGGCATTTCTTTTCCTGAAAAATAATATCCTTCAGAGTAATTTTAAAAATTAAACTATCTGGGAGTTGGATTTTTATTTTAATTTTGCGGCCCCTTGATTTTTTTGGCTTTAACGTCGGGAAGAAATAAAAAAAGATAAAATCTTTTGAATTTATCCGGGCGAAAATATATCTTTAGACGTTTAATGGTTCGCAGTCGTCAAAAACGCGTTTAAAGGTTAAAGGCTTTAATAAAAATCAAAGTGGCTATAACTTATAACTCATAACTTTTTATAAAAGACCAGCTTCGTTTGTCCTTCGCAAACTAACCATCTTACTTGTTACATGCTAAATTTAATACTCTTTGGACCTCCTGGATCAGGTAAAGGTACGCAGGCCGAAAAACTGATCGGACGCTACGGGCTGCTGCATATTTCAACGGGCGACCTCTTCCGGCATGAAATGGGAAACAACACGCCGCTCGGCCAATTGGGTAAAAGCTATATCGGACGGGGCGAATTAGTGCCGGATTCGGTAACGATCGGTATGCTCGAAAATAAAGTGAACGCCAACCCGGACGTGAAAGGATATATTTTTGACGGTTTCCCCCGCACCACCGCCCAGGCGGACGCATTAGACGCTTTTCTGGCCGCAAAAGGCTCGGCGATCTCCGATCTGCTCGAACTGGTGGTCGACGAGGACGAAATCGTTAAAAGATTGCTCAACCGCGGCAAAACCTCCGGCAGACCCGACGATGCGAACGAAACCGTCATCCGCAACCGCATCCGCGTGTACGTCGATGAAACGGCGCCCGTCGCCGCGCATTATAGGAAAATCGGGAAAGCCCATAAAGTGGAAGGCGTCGGCTCCATTGACCAGATTTTCGATCGCCTGTGCGCGCGCATTGACCGTATTCCCGAAGGCGCTAACCATTAGAAATGGCCTTCGTTCATTTCAACGGTCGGATATTGGCTTGATTGAAAACGGACCTGATAATACTCAATCTTTGGCGCCTCGTATTCAAAGAAATATTGCATCGTCAGCAATTTCCCTTCATAAAACGCTTTGTCGGAAGGCGATGGCTTAGCCGCCAGGCCCTGGAGCGCCGCTATTCCCTGTTTGACCCATTGCCAACCAACGACTGCGATTCCGAACATTTCTAAGTAAAGCGTGGCGTCGGCCAAAAACAATTCTGGGTTCGCGCCCTGCTTTTTGATCAGGCCGCTGGTAACGCCGAGAACCGTTTCCCAATATTTTAGCAACTGGCCGGATACCGTTTTTAGCGCTGCAAATTCTCCGGCGGAAACGGCAGTCTTGTTTATTTCTCCGGTCAGGAGCGTCAACGCTTTGCCCTGATGCAGCAAAACTTTTCGACCCAGTAGGTCCATTCCGTGGATTCCCGTAGTTCCTTCATGAATCGGGTGGATGCGCGCTTCGCGGTAAAACTGTTCGACGGGAAAATCCGTCGTATATCCGGCCCCGCCCAAAATCTGAATAGCGGCGCTCGTCGTCAGGCAGCACATCTCGGAGGGGTACGATTTGGCGACGGGCGTCAGCAAATCCAGCAGTAACGCTGCGCTTTCTTTTTCTTCCTGCGGGCCCGCATGAACGGCGTCGGCATAGCGGCAACATTCCAGGATCAGCGAAAGCGACCCTTCCACAATCGCTTTCTGAAATAAAAGCATCCGTTTAACGTCCGCGTGGCGGATGATCGGAACCTGCGGCTGCGCGGGATCTTTGGCGCCTGCGGGGCGGCCCTGCGGACGCTCTTTTGCATATTCCAACGAAGCCTGATAAGCAGCCGCGCCGATGGCCGTCGCATTCATGCCCACGCCCAGACGGGCCTCGTTCATCATCTGGAACATATAACTCAGCCCCTTATGCGGTTCGCCGACCAGGTAGCCTTCACAATCGTCTTTTTCTCCGAAAACAAGGTGCGCAATAGGCGCGCCTTTATAACCCATTTTGTGATAGATCCCGGCGGTCGTCACATCGTTGCTTTCCAACGCGCCGTCCGCCCGAACGCGCTTTTTCGGGACGACCAGCCAAGAAATACCTTTGACTCCCGCCGGGGCGCCTTTGATCCTGGCCAGCGTCAAATGAACGAAGTTGTCGCAGGCGTCGTGATCGCCGGCTGAAATAAATATTTTTTGTCCTTTGATTTGATAGACGCCCGGTGTTTCCGTAGGCGTCGCTGAAGTTGTTATGTCCGACAACGAACTTCCCGCGTCCGGTTCGGTAAGGGCCATCGTTCCCTGCCAAAGTCCGGCGTACATGTTAGGCGCGTACCTACTGGTCAATTCTTTGGAAGCAAAACTGCGCAGCAGGTTCGCTGCGCCCGACGTCAGAAAAGGAAAAACGCTGGCAGAATAGTTGGCCGCCTGGAAAATAAAAGCCGCCGCCGCCGCGACCGTAGCCGGCAGCCGCTGCCCGCCGTCTTCGTAATCAAACGTCGCGTTGATCCACCCATCCTCGCCGAATTTCCGGATGATCGCGCCCATCGCGGGGTGTATCCTCGCCTGCCCGTCGACGACCTGCGGCTCTTTACGATCCATTTCCGTCAGCAGCGGTTTGAGCATAGTCGAGGCGATCTGATGCGCCGCCTCCAGCGTCAAATCAAACGTTTCGTGCGTATGATCCTGAAAATAAGCGTATTGCGTCAGTTCTTCCGCCCGGTGTACCTCGAACAGTTGGAAAGATAAATCGCGTTTATTATAAAAGAGTTGGGCCATGCCAGTTAGGAAATTGAAAGTTAATAACCAGGTTTCAGGTTGCTAATAACCGCATGGATGCCAACCAGCAGGCCATGCCTGCCGGCATTTTGTATGGTTTTGCTAATATACATATCTACCGACAGGCCATGCCTATCGGCATTTTTGGAGAAATTAATATAATAAACTTTCTGGCGTCAAATGCAAACTAAAGAAGTCGACCGATAATGCCGTCAGGCATGACCTGTCGGTAGCAAACCCTTTCTGGCGTCAAATGCAAACTAAAGAAGTCAACCGATAATGCCGTCAGGCATGACCTGTCGGTAGCAAACCCAACAACGGCAATTTCCCAAATGCCGTCAGGCATGACCTGTCGGTAGCAAACCCAACAACGGCAATTTCCCAAATGCCGTCAGGCATGACCTGTCGGTAGCAAACCCAACAACGGCAATTTCCTAAATGCCGTCAGGCAT
>JBBRMZ010000026.1:0-29553 GCA_038230555.1 Chitinophagales bacterium | reverse complement strand
CTGCGTTTCGTAGTCGGGCATGGCGTTCGAAACGAGCTTCCAGAACCGGTCGGAATGGTTCAGTTCGACGAGGTGCGACAACTCATGTATGATGACGTAATCAATCACATCGTCTGGCGCGAACAATAGCCGCGAGGAAAAATTAAGGTTGCCCGTGCTAGAGCAACTTCCCCAGTTGGAGTGGTTGTACTTAAAATTAACGCTTTTTACGGGCTTCTTAAAATAGAGATAGTTGAGTTCATTGACGCGGCGGACGATTTCCGGCTTGAAATCCCAAGAAATCAGGCGGCTCAGTAAAGTGGAAACGGCCTTCCGGCGCGCTTCGTCCGGCGCTGCGGCGCTTAGCTGCAAACTTACTGCGCCGTTTTTCTCAATCTGGCCGGTATGGCCTTTTTTTTCGGGAACGTGTTGAATATCCAAAACATAGGCGCGGGCGCCCACCTGGAGCCGGTCGCCGGTTTTGTATTCTCTGGGCTGATACTTATCAAAAGACTGCGGTTTTTTTTGCAGCCATTCGACCAGCTTATCGTTAAAGAACGACCTCACTTTTGCCTCCTCCGCAGGCGCAATTCGCAGCGGGAACCGGACAAGGACGGCGCTTTTCCCAAAACTGACGCGCGAATTGCGCCGCGCCTCGCGGTGAATATGGACGGGCACTTTTTGCTCGTTGACGTACCAGAAAACTTTTTCTACTTTTAGCGGCTGATTCATGGCCTAAAATTACTTTATCGGGACTATCTTAATTTAGCTGAGAGACAATTTACAAGCATTGCGAATAATGGGTAAAAAATCAGCAATAGCGGTTTGACGCCGGTCTGCCTTTTTGGATATCCAACTATAAGCCATTTTGAGTAAGGCGTTTTTGAGGACCCTTTTAGTTTGACCTCTCCTCAAATTGACTGCTGTCCGAGGAGAGGGTCAGACTTGGCTCGTATATGCATCATACACGGCTTATATACGGCTTATATACGGCTTATATACGGCTTATATATGACTCAAGGGGTTGACGGATATAAGGAATAAGTAATTTCATCATTCATCATTCTGATTTTAAGACGGGCGTCCGTTCCGAAATTCCATTTTCATTGAAAGCCTCTATTTGAAAATAATACTGGTTTTTATCGTCCATCGCTTTGAAATAATATTCGTTAACGCCGTATAGCTGAATGTTATTATATAATTTGTCGGGCGCGACGCCCGTGTAAATCGTGTAGCCGGTCGCTTCGTCCGAAAGCCGCCATTTTAGCCATGCATTCCGTTTATCTGTATCGCCGCGCAGGACGACGAAATCTTTGACCGGCGCGGGTTTTTGGCCATTTCCCTTTCCGAACACGCGAAATCCGCTAAGGGCAAATTTCCCCGACGGCATGTGGATATTTTCCATTTTCAGGTAGCGCGCCCGGACGGGTTTATCCAACTGGATAAAATCGTGCGGGACGTCAGTCCGGTTGGAATTTTTGTCTGCTAAAGAAAGCCAATGCGCGCCGTCGAGGGAATGATACAATTTATATTGATGATATAAATCCGGCTGTTTCCCCAGAAATGTCGCGTCCTGATCGGCGTAATTGATCTGGACGGCGCGGACGGTATCCACGGCGCCGAGGTCGGTCTCGAACCATTCCCCCGGCCCGCCCGTTTGGGCGCTCCAATAAGTTTTAATGTTCTCGTCGACGGCGAAGTTGGGCGCGTAGCCGCCCAGGGTCGAAGAAACCCGGACCGGTTTGTTGTAATTCAGCAGCATCCAGCCCGTGAACTGGCCGCTGAGGTCGTCGTCTTTTTTATCGGGAATAAAATAAGGATAATCGCCGTAAGCGGTCTCCGTATGCAGGACGCCGTCTTTGTCAAAAGCGGCGGGCCACATCCCCAGGCGGCGCTCGAAATTGTTTTTGACGCCTATGACGATGGTCGAAACGTGGCGCCAGTTGCCGTATTTATCCTGGAAAGTGGCCCCATGCCCTGCGCCGCGCGCGAATCCGCCCGGTTTATATGAAAACGGGTTATGTTTTTGGTATTCAAAAGGCCCCAGCGGATGGTCGCTCACATAAACCCCGTCGCCGTAACCGCTAAACTCGGTTCCGGGCGCGCCGTATTGCAGGTAATATTTTCCGTCGTGTTTGTTCATCCAGGCGCCTTCAATGAACGGCTTCAAAAAAGTATTGTCGTTGTACTCCCCGAACCGCTCCCAGCCGTGTTGATCGTCGTGCAGCCGGATCAGTTCTTTTCGGACGCCAATTTCTTTATACGTATGCGGATCGATTTCCACGCCATAGAGCGGGAAGGTATTGCTGGAACCGAAATACAGGTAGAGCCGCCGGTCGTCGTCGAGGAAAAAGCCGGGATCCCAGGCGCCCGTCTGGAAAGAATCGACCGCTTCGGTCCACTGGTCTTTGGTCGGGTCGGTACTCATCCAAAGCGGAAAATCTTTGGTATAGGTGGAGCCGATCACGAAAAAGGTATCGCCGGAAACAAAAGTAGCAGGCGCGCAGAGTTCGTCGTAGACTTTATGCCAGGGTTTCAGGAATTTGCGGGGGATAAAATTCCAATGCAGCAGATCCGGGCCCCACCAGTAGCCCCACTGGTTGGTGGAAAACAAAAAATAATTGCCTTTGAACAACGTGATCGTCGGGTCGGCGGTCGCGCGGTGCCTGCCCTGCTCCGAAAAATTAGGAATAGGCGTATAGCCATAGTCCAAGTTCATCGGATTGCAGTAAACGGCTCTTTGCGCCTCTGCGCGCGGTAAAACGCCCAAAGTATAAAAGAATATTATAAAAGCCAGGGCGCGGAACCTGTTGATCATAGGCGGTGATAATTTAATTACAGGCGTTGATCATAGCGTTCAAACCAAGAGGATTCGCCGGTGGAAGAGAGACGAATGTTTTCTTTGATCCGTGTTTGTATCCATATTTATAGAGTTACAAACTTTTTTCTGCTGTTTTGAAAATATTTTCTTACAAAAGAATTATTTTTTAAAATAATTATTATCTCTAAAATTTCACAATTATTTTATATTCTACCTAAAATGCTGTTGATAATCAATGGATTAATTAGCAGATTTGCTTAATAAACTTTAAAACTCTCCGTACAATCAACTAAAAATGTATTTGCGTGGCTGTTGCGGACGCCTCATCTTTGTATCATCAAAAGCAAGCAACGCGAATCAACTACGAAAAAAGATATGTTCATGGGATTATAATTTGTTGTTGGAAAGGCGCTGTCGAGGTAAAAATCTGGACAGCCCTTTTTCTTTTTTAATCTCTATCAAGATAACACAATATAGAAGGACACATATAACCAGGCGAACGCCTGACCGAAACGAGAAAACTTACCCTTATCAGAAAATCGTCCGCTTTGATTTCATTCGAAGCGGACGATTTTTTATTATACCGGAAAAATACCGGTTATTATTCGGCGTATATACTTTCTGCTCTTCTTTTAGCAATGGATTCTTTTAGGCTGCGCCATTTCTCTCCCATCAGTTTATTCATCCCTTTGTCGACTACAAAATGCTTCGCAATGTTGAAAGCGCCAATTGCCTGACGCACATAAGAATCGTTAGCGCGAAGGCTAATCGAATAGCCGCCATCCACATATTCAATATAATGCCAGTAACCGCTTGGCATATACAACGATTCGCCGGGATGGATGATCACTTCATATCCTTCCGCTTTAGCCAGCGCCGGAAAACGTTTATAATCCGGTTTGTTGACGTCTACATAGCTGGCGACGGTATACGGGTGTTGATATAAATAACGGGATTGTTCGGGTGAAAAAAGCACGACGCGTTTCCTTCCGTAAATTTGGTTCAGGAAAACGTGCGACATATCAATGTCATAGTGCATGGAAGTATAAGAACCCTGTCCGCCAAAAAACATGAACGGATAATCGTTAAAAAAACCGTCCATAATGTTGGGTATAGTAAAATCGTTCATTAGCTCGGGAACGTATTTGAAAATGTTCCACAAAAAAATGCGGTATTCCATCGGCCCGCGTTGGAGCAGGGTCAGGTATTCGCCGAAAGACATGGTCATATCCGGCTCCATATACCCTTTTCCGGGTTTGGAATAATTAGGCGACGTGACCGGCACCTGCAACTGCCCGTATTCTTTTTTAAAAAAGTCAATCGTCCATTTAGTCTTGCCGGGCCAGGGATCCATCAGATCGGTAAATACCACCGGTATCAACGGATCCAGGAATTCGCTCGCGAAGTTCTCGCGGGTCATTCCCGTCCTCTTTTCCACTGGTTTGAGCGTCAACATGGGTTGTAAATTTTAGCTTAATTTAGTTAAAATAATCTATGGCGTCGTTTAACGCCGTCCTCTGACCCCGACGCCGTTCTTGATCTTCTAAAATAGCCCGTAAAAAGTCACAGGTACAAATTTACAAAAAATCTGTTATTTTGTCCGTCCAGGCAATATAAAACTGCCCGAATGACAAAATTAAAACGATCAGTCCAAGCGCGCTGAAGAAAAAAAACGCAGGGTATAGCTTTAACAAAATCAAATACTTACTTTTGTGGGTTAAGAAATCTAATGGCTAAGAGAAATACTATATTACTAAGCGACGATCCGCGCAATTCCAAACTGCTGGGTATATTATGCCTCTTCCTGGCGCTGTACCTGTTTATTGCATTTTCTTCTTATCTGTTCACCTGGGAAGAAGATTCCTCTCTGGTCTGGCGTTTTTCGTGGGATTTGTTTGCCCAGGATATCCGCGTCTCCAACTGGCTGGGCCGTCTCGGCGCGATCGTCTCCAACTGGTTTTTTTACTGGTTGTTTGGCCTGCCGTCTTTTTTTATCGTTTATATTTTATTGCAGTACGGCGTCGGCGTATTGAGCGAAAAATCGCTGGGCCGATATACCGGTCGTTTACAGTCTTCGCTTATGTGGATGATCTCCATATCCATTTTGTTCGGTTTCTTATTTTCGTCTTCCAGGTTTCCCTGGGGCGGTAATTTCGGAAAAAGCGTCAGCGACTGGCTGTCCAATTTTGTCGGCGTATTTGGCGTTGCGGTTCTGATCATATTCGTCCTGGTCGCCCTCATCGTATGGACGTTCAACCCGGAATTAAAAGGATTGACCGCCGATAAAGCCTGGGCTCAGTTCAAAACGCATTCCCTTGATTTCTGGGATAAAAGATATACGACGCAGGAACCGGCGTCGGTTGCCAGACCTGCGAAAAAAACTGTTCTGCCCGCTTTAATTCCCGCTTTTGACGATAGATCCGCTTCGCTGGCACCCATCAAAGCGGGAGAAAAAACCGCTCTCGAAGAAGCGCTGGGAACTGCCGCCGGGGTCGAAAAGCCCGGAACGCCTTCATCGTCTACTATAACGCTGGAAGAAGAGCTGCCGCTCTCAAAAACCAAAGCGCCTTCCCTGAAAGCGGGCGACGCAACGCTCGAAATCGAGGAAACGCCCGTCGAACACCATTCTGAAGAAACCGGCGCCGTCGCGGAGCCTTTTAAAATGCCGCAGCCCGTCGGCGTGCAGACCAACCTGTTTGGCGACGAACGCGGCGACCCGACAAAGCCATACGACCCGACGCTGGAACTTTCCGGTTACGAGTATCCGGTATTGCCTTTGCTGGACAGCTATGAAGACCAAAAAGTGGAGATCGACCGCTCGGAACTAGAACAAAATAAAGATCAGATCATCGAGACCCTTCTCAATTATAAAATTGAGATCACCAAGATCCGCGCGACCATCGGCCCCACGGTAACGCTTTACGAAATTATCCCAGCGCCGGGCGTTCGCATCTCCAGGATCAAAAATCTCGAGGACGACATCGCGCTAAGCCTTGCGGCGCTAGGGATCCGTATTATTGCACCCATTCCCGGGAAAGGAACGATCGGGATCGAGGTGCCAAATAAAAACAAACAGATCGTTTCATTGCGCGAAGCGCTCAGCGCCGAGAAGTTCCGCAAATCGGATATGGAACTACCCATCGCGCTGGGCAAAACCATTTCCAATGAAGTCTTTGTGGCGGATCTGGCTAAAATGCCCCATTTGCTTATCGCCGGGGCGACCGGTCAGGGTAAATCGGTGGGCATCAATACCATTTTGCTTTCGCTATTGTATAAAAAACACCCGTCGCAACTCAAGCTGGTCTTGATCGACCCGAAAAAAGTAGAGTTATCTCCTTACAGTAAGATTGAAAATCATTTCCTGGCCTACCTGCCCGACCAGTTGGAGCCGATCATCACGGACACCGCCAAAGTGGTCAACACGCTCAACTCGCTCTGTATCGAAATGGATCAGCGCTATGACCTGCTGAAAAAAGCGCAGGCGCGGAACATCAAGGAATATAACGAAAAGTTCGTCGGCCGACGTCTCAACCCCGAAAAAGGCCATCGCTACCTGCCGTTCATTGTGTTGGTCATCGACGAGTTCGCCGATTTAATTATGACCGCCGGCAAGGAAATTGAACTGCCCATTGGCCGCCTCGCTCAATTGGCGCGCGCTGTCGGCATTCACCTCATCATCGCCACGCAGCGCCCTTCGGTCAATATCATTACCGGGGTCATCAAGGCCAACTTCCCGGCGCGCCTTGCTTTCAAAGTGACGTCCCGCATCGACTCCCGCACCATCCTCGACAACAGCGGCGCCGAACAGCTCATCGGTCGCGGCGATATGCTGATCTCCGCCGGCGCGGACGTGGTGCGGCTCCAGTGCGCTTTTGTGGATACGCCTGAAGTGGAGCGCGTCGTCGATTTCATCAACCAGCAGCCCGGCTTTGCGACGCCTTATTTTCTGCCCGAATACAAAGGCGACGAAGAAACCCACGGCGTCGCCAGTTTCAACCTGGACGATGTTGACGATATGTTAGACGACGCCGCGCGCCTTGTGGTCCAAAACCAGCATGGATCAACTTCTATGATCCAGCGCCGTTTAAAATTGGGGTACAACCGCGCGGGCCGGATCATGGACCAACTCGAACACCTCGGCGTGGTCGGCCCCAACGAAGGCAGCAAACCCCGCGAAGTCCTTTTTCACGACGACGCCGAACTAGAAAGATTTTTGAGTAATTTGAGGAGTAAGAAATTTAATAGGTAAGGAAGAAGGGATGAGTTATGAATGACGAGTTATTTTTTCAGTCTCTTACTGCTTCTCAGAAAAATCAGACCAGACACACGGTCTTTACAAACTTTCGATCTGCGCTGTCCTCAGCCCGGTAATCAGGGCAATATAATATGCTTCTGCGCCGGTATTTTTTATCGCTTTCGCTATTTCTATTTTTTGTTTGCCCATTTCTTCGCCTTGTACCCAATTTTGTCGCTACAATTGAACGCGCGGATTTGCCCACTGATAGATTAAATCCGCCGCGAGACTCCCCGTCAGCGTCAAAACCGACCCCAGCATAGCAACCGCGTACACCACCGGGTAATCGTCGCGGCCAAAGGCTTTATAGGCTTCCCATCCCATGCCGGGGATGTTGAAAATGATCTCCACAACCAGACTGCCGGCAACCAGCGCCGGGAATGCCTGTCCTGCCATCGTGATCAATGGAAATAAGGCGTTGCGGAAGGCGTGGCGCCAAAGAACTGTCCGCGCGGAAGCGCCTTTGGCTTTAGCGGTTTTAATGTATTCTTGCCGGAGGGCGTCCGCTGTGGCGGCCTGCATTTGCCGCGCGACGTAAGCCAGGGAATGCAGGGAAACGCAAAGAACGGGTAAAATGAAATGCGGCAAGTTGACGAACAGCATGCCCCAAAGAGGCGTTCCGGCGGGCAGGTCTTCCAGACCGATGGAAGCTATTTTCAGTCCGTAACTATTGTTGGTCAGGAAAATGGTCGCCAGAGTCGCCAGCCAGAATAAGGGAATCGAATAGGCGCCAAATAAAAACGTCGACGTCCGGCGTTCCCAACGGCTTCCCTTTGCGGCGCCCATATAGACGCCCAGCGGTATGGCGATCCCGAAAGATATTATGAAGGCAAGCGCGGACATGAACAGCGTAACGGCCAGCGGCGAAGCCAGTTTTTCGGCGACCGGCTGGTCGTCGTACCAGGAGACGCCGAGGTCGCCGCGCAGGAAACGCGTTATCCAATGATGATATTGGTTGTCGACGCCGTGCCAGACCGCGACGGGCGCGTAAAAAAAGAGAACGGGTTTCGCTCGAACGCCCGCGTAAAAGAGGGGTTTATCCAGCCCCATTTCTTTTGCTTTGGCTTGGTATAACAAGCCGTCTACCACTACGCCGCGTTCCGTTCCGCTGTTTTCTTTAAAACGGGCGGTTACAGGGTCGCCCGGGGCGACGGATTGCAGGGCAAAGACCATTATGGATATCAGCCACAGGACGGGCAGGAAAAACAGCATTCTTTTCAGGAAATAGGGCATATTTAGCTTTCAGCTTTCAGCTTTCAGCTTTCAGCTTTCAGCCGTCAGCTTGTTGGCCTGCGGAATAACAGGCAGGATAACATTAGTTTTTTGCCGAACGCGCTCCGGAATGGCAGGAATGCATCCGGCTTTTTCGCCGCAGGCGTTAGCCGCGCAAACCTGCTAAGCAAAACGGTCTTTTGTTCAATAAATAATTAATTATTTATATGAGCTATTTTTACAAAATTAGTTGTATAACACCAATCGGCGGCGTATTTTTGCAAACTTTATTTAGAATCAATTGAATTCATCACTTTCCCGGCGTTTTCGTTCGTTGCTTCACCTGAATAATAGCGTGACGCGGAAAGGATTACATATTTTAATTTGACTATTTTTATTACAAAGCGCCAATCGGAGATAAGATGAAATTTGAAGAGTATAAATATGCCCGCCCAAATATGCAGAACCTGACGCTGCGTTTTCAGGAACAGTTGCAGGCGTTTGACGAAGCGACGACCATGATCGCGCTGAACCGCGTTATTTTCCGTATCAATACTTTGAGAAATAAATTCCAATCTATGGCCAGCCTCGGCCATGTGCGCCATACGCTGGACGTTAAAAACCCTTTTTACGAAAAAGAACGCATCTTCTTCGACGAGCAATCGCCGACCTTTGAAGCGCTCAATACGGAATTTTATGAAAAACTTCTACATTCGCCTTACCGGGCGGCGCTGGAAGAACAATGGGGTAAACAACTGTTCGTCATCGCCGAATCTACCATAAAAACGTTCCAGCCAGCTATTTTAGAATCGCTCCAGGAAGAGAACAAACTGGGGGCCGAATACGTCAAAACGAAAGCTACCGCCCAGATTCAGTTCAGGGGAGGAGAATACAACCTGTCCGCCATCAGCGTTTTTGAGACCGATCCCGACCGCGTCACCCGCAAAGAAGCAAGCGCGGCAAAATGGAAATTCTATATCGACAACCAAGAGAAAATAGAAGGCGTTTTCGATCAGTCTGTCAAAGTGCGTCACCAGATAGCGCGCAAGTTAGGGTATAAAAACTTTATCGAACTGGGTTACGCCCGGATGAATCGCTCCGATTACGACGCGGCCATGATCGCAAATTTCAGGCGTCAGATCTGCGATCACATCGTTCCGATCGCTCAAAAATTGTACGACCGCCAGCGCCGGCGCCTGAAACTGGATAAGCTCAAATATTACGACGAAGAATACCGCTTTGCTTCCGGCAATCCCAAACCCAAAGGGCCGCCGGAATGGATCGTGGCGGGCGCGGAAAAAATGTATAAAGAGCTTTCCGTGGATACCCACCGCTTTTTCCAGTTCATGCAGGAAAACGGGCTTATGGACCTGGTCAACCGCGAAAGCAAAGCGACGGGCGGCTACTGCACCCACTTCGCCAAATATAAATCGCCGTTCATTTTCTCCAATTTTAACGGTACCAGCGGCGATATTGACGTGCTGACCCATGAGGCGGGCCACGCTTTCCAATTTTATTCCAGCCGAAAACAGCCCATCTCCGAATATTACTGGCCGACCTACGAAGCCTGCGAAATCCACTCCATGAGCATGGAGTTCTTTACATGGCCCTGGATGGAGTTATTCTTTAAAGAAGATACCGCCAAATATTATTTTTCGCATCTCTCCGCCGGGATACAGTTTCTACCTTACGGCGTAGCTGTCGACGAATTCCAGCATTTTGTTTATGAATTTCCAGACGCCACGCCGCAGGAACGCAACGCGCAATGGCGGATGATCGAAAAAAAATACCTTCCTCATCGAGATTACGACGGGATTGAGTTCCTGGAGAACGGAGGCGCCTGGCAGCGTCAGAACCATATTTTCACCACGCCGTTCTATTATATCGACTATACGCTGGCGCAGATCTGCGCGTTCCAGTTTTGGAAAAAAGACCGCGAAGATCATGCAACCGCCTGGGACGATTACGCCCGCCTTTGCAAAGAAGGCGGCAGCAAATCATTTTTGGAACTCGTAAAAACGGCGGGCTTGCGTTCTCCTTTTGAGCCGGGCTGCATCGAGTCGGTGGTCGGCGTCATCGATTCCTTCCTGGAAAGCGTGGACGACCGGACGTTTTAGAAGCCGTCAGTTTTCAGCCGTCAGCTTTCAGCCGTCAGCCGTCAGCTTAAAAATCAATAAAATGTTAGCCGAAGGCTGATAGCTGACAGCTGACAGCTACAAATCAATGCGTTATTTTTTATATTTATCCTATAACGGAACCCGGTTTTCAGGCTGGCAGCGGCAACCGGAGGCTTTGTCCGTACAGGAACAGGTGGAAACGGTTCTTGAAACGATCCTTCGTCGGCCGGTTGAAATTGTGGGATGCGGCAGGACCGACGCGGGCGTACACGCTTCTTTTTATGTAGCCCATGTTGATTTCGACGGCGATTTTCCCGCCGCGTTCCTACAGCGCGCTAATAAATTGATCGGCCCGGACGTATATCTTCAAAAACTGGAACCCGTCGACCCGGAAAAACATGCCCGTTTCGACGCTTATCTTCGGAGTTACGCCTATCATATTACTTTTGTCAAAAATCCGTTCGGGCGGGAAACCGAATGGTTCTATCCCTATTCAAAAGAAAATCTTAACTTTGAGGCTATTCAGGAGGCCGCCGCGTTATTATTGCAATTTGAAGCGTTTGAGCCTTTTTGCAAAACCCAGTCCGACGCGACGACCATGCGCTGCCAATTGGCGCGCTCCGAATGGTTATTCGAGGGCGATAAGGCAATTTTCTATATAACGTCTAATCGCTTTTTGCGCGGGATGGTCCGGCTGATCGTCGGTATGTGTTTACTGGTCGGCGGCGATCAGTTAACGTTGGAAGAAGTCCGGCGTTCGTTGGAAACGCAGACGCCGCTCCGCAAAAATTACAGCGTTCCGCCGACAGGGCTTTTTCTGACTGAAGTAAAATATCCTTAGCAAAGCGGACGTTATTAACCGGTTTTAACCGTTCGCTTATATGCGTAAAAAATGAAAATTGCTATTGGCTGCGACCATGCCGGATTCCCTTTCAAAGACGCTATCATCCGGCGCCTCCAAACGTTGGGCATGGAAGTTTTAGATTTTGGGGCCAACTCCGCGCAGCCTTCCGATTACCCCGATTTTGCACACCCAACCGCTGAAGCGGTCGAACAGGGAGAAGCCGAATTAGGCGTACTGATCTGCGGCAGCGGCAACGGCGTGGCCATTACCGCCAATAAACATCAACATATCCGCGCGGCCATATGCTGGAACGAGGAACTGGCTTCGCTTGCCCGCCGCCACAACGACGCCAACATCATCGCTCTGCCTGCCCGTTATATTACGCTGGAAATGGCGCTCCGCCTGGTCGACGTATTTTTGCAGACTGGCTTCGAGGGCGGCAGGCACGAAAGGCGCGTGAATAAAATCGCTTGTTCTTAAGGCAGCCTATTAGCCTCAGGCGCCAGCTATTATGGATTGATTTTTAAAAAATTCTGCAAATCTATAACTGAATTTCTTTTCGTGCAGGCGGCCAATTCCGCCGTATTAAATTTCCTGATGAAACATCTGTATTTCTTGCTTTTCTGCCTTTTATCCGCGACTGCTTTTGCACAAAAAGCCGATCCGGCCGCCTTTGCCCAATATATCAACCCCGACAATCTCCGTAAACACGAAGAAGTCCTGACCTCCGATTCGCTCGAAGGCAGAGAGACCGGGACCGAAGGCAACCGGAAAGCCGCCCAGTATATTTCCGGCCAACTGGCGGCGCTGCAATTGCCAAAATCGGTGGGCGACTCCTCTTATTTTCAAAAAGTGATCTATACCAACCAGGGTTGGACCAATCTCGAAATGTCCGTCGATAGCGCCGTATATCATTTCATTACCGATTTTTACGCCTTTACGATGGACAACGCTTCTACTTCGAGAGTAGACGCCAAAGAAGTAGTTTTTTTAGGGTATGGCGTCGAAGACGAAAAGTATAATGACTATAAGAACGCCAACGTCGCCGGAAAAGTGATCCTGATCTATAACGGCGAACCGCGCAACCGCGACAGTCTTTCTTTTCTGTCCGGCCTGGCGACGCCGAGCGAGTGGTCGGCCAACCGCCGGAAAAAACTGGAGGCCGCCCGCCGACACGGCGTCAAAGCCGTTCTGATTGTCGACGACCATTTCCTGCAAACGACCCGCCGGTTCAACAGCCTCAACCCGTCCAATTCAATTGGCGAAACAGAAGATCCGAATTTAGGTTTTCCTCCAAATGTGTATATTACTCCCGCAGTAGCCCAACAGATCGTCGGCGACCGGCAGGCCAGCCTGGAAAAAGCGCGCTTAAAGATCCTGACCGGAAAGCCCGCTTCGGCGACGTTCCCTTGTAAATTATCGTTTTCTTTAAATAAATACTTTAATCAACTCGTCAGCGCCAACGTATTGGGCTTCATCGAAGGAACCGATCCGCAGCTAAAAAAAGAGATCGTGGTGGTCTCCGCCCATTTTGATCACCTGGGAAAAGCAGGCTCGGAGGTTTACCACGGCGCAGACGATAATGCGTCCGGGACTTCCGGCGTGCTGACCATCGCCCGCGCGCTGACCGAGGCCAAAAAACAGGGTTTAGGCCCGCGCCGCAGCGTACTGTGCCTGTTTATGACGGGCGAAGAAAAGGGATTGCTCGGCTCCAATTATTACGTTAATTTTCCGCTGTATCCGTTAGCGAACACTGTGGCGGACGTCAACATTGACATGATTGGCAGGGTAGACGACGAACATTTGAACGACCCGAATTATATTTACGTCATCGGCTCGAACCGGCTCAGCACGGAATTGCACCAGATCGATTCGGTCGCCAACGATACCTACACGCACCTCGCGCTCGATTATCGCTACAACGCGCCGAACGATCCCAACCGCTATTATTACCGCTCCGACCATTATAATTTTGCCCAACGCGGCATTCCCGCCATTTTTTATTTCAACGGCACCCACGCCGATTACCACCGTACCACCGATACGATCGACAAGATCAATTTTGAGAAAATGGCGAAAGTAGCGCAACTGGCCTACTATACGGTTTTTGAACTGGCTAACCGCAACGAGCGGATTAAAGTGGATGGAAAATGAAGGAGCCGTCAGCTTTCAGCTTTCAGCCGTCAGCTATAAATTGTTTATAATCAATAAATTAGAAACTAATAGCTATTTTTTTCAACGGCAGCACAAAAGAATCAAACAAAACTGCGGGACCGCTCGGGTCTTCCTCTTCGTTAGGAACGATGAAATAATCTCCACGCAGCATCCGCGACCGCGCGTCGATCTCCACTTTCAGGAACCCGTGATGGTCGTCGTTATACGAATCCAGGGTTGTTTTAGGGAAAGGCGTTTTAACGCCCGGCGTTTTTATTTTTTCCATAAAACCGCCTACTTTATGCAGGTTCATATATCCACCCGCGCCCGCCACCACAAAAGCGACGTCCTTTTGGGCGGTTCGATGCGTAAAACGCTGGTAATTATGCACGTGGCCCGATAAAACAAGGTCAGGCGCGACGCCGCTCTGTTGAAAAGCGGCTTGCAGCATAGCCTGCATTTCGTAACTGGGGCCATGGCTAATATCCATGGAGTAGGGCGCGTTATGGAGCGCCAGAATGATTGCATGCCCCGTTTCGCCAGCCGCCCGGAGTTCTTCGACCAGCCACGCCCGTTGATCGGCCAGCACGACGCCAAATTCCGGTACGTTGGTATATATGCCTATAATCCGCGCAAACGGCGTCAGGAGCGTAAAATATACGTTCGGCTGGATCATGGACGTCCGGCCTGTTGTACCGGCTTCTGTAGGGACAAATTTCTGCGGCTGACAAAAAGCCTGAAGGAATCCGTAAAGACTGGAAGCGGAAATTTCCTCAAACGGATCAATATCGCCGTCATGGTTGCCCGGGATGGCGAGAATAGGCGCCGGGTAATCGCGGTAAGGGGAATAAAACTGCCTGTAATATTCGGAACGGGAACCGTGGTCGTATACCACGTCGCCCAAATGAAAGAAAAAAGCAGGGTTCCGAGCGGGGTCGGCGCCAAACTGCCGTTCCATTTCTCGAGCGACCAGCGCCTGTTGGTCGCGCGGGTTCAGGCCACCCGTATCCCCGGCTGCATGAAAGATCAGGCGACCGCTTTCAGCAATGGCCGACCAGACCGGCGGCGGGACAACGTCGCGGAGGTCGAGGCGAAAAGGATAAGCGCCGGTCGGCGCGGGCAATGGCAGATGAAAAGAAGTCAATAAAACGCAGGACATACAATTGGGTGAATGAAGAAGCAACTTGAACGGAGGGGCCGTTTTTTGCCCGCGTTAATCCGTTGAAACGATAATTCGCGCCGCCGGGTTCAACCGGTCAAAGAAAATTAATCATTTTTTAACCTGGCCGCCACCTTCGCGCCGCCCATTACCGCGTTTTTTGCAGTCTCGCTTCCGCCTCGCGCGCTTTTTCGTAACTCGGCGCCAGGCCCGCCGATTGATGGTAGTCTTCCAGCGCCGCTTTTGGGTCGCCGCGTTTTTCTTCGATCAGCCCCCGGTAATAATACGCTTTATAATAAGCGGGTTTTTCTTCAATGCAGCGCGTAAGATAGTGAAAAGCACTATCCACCGCGCCGCCGCCCCAATATAATACCCCGCGATTGAACCACGCGTCCGCAAAATGCGGAGCGACCTGCGTGATTTTCAAATACAGATCGTCTGCTTCGCTATCCCGCCGGTGATTTTGAAAATACACAGCCTTCGCAAACAGCGCCTGCGGATTTAGGGAATCGCGCGACAGCGCGTTATCGAGATAGCGGAGCGCCAGCGGGCTATGCCGCCGGTCGAACAACATCCCCAGTTCAATAAACGCGTCCGTCAGGTCGGAATCAAAATCCGCCGCTTTCTGAAAACTATTGATGGCCCGCGCCGTATCCCCCGTTTGTTTAAAGTTTTGACCCAGCAAAAAATACGCCCGGGCGTTCTGCGGATCCAGTTTTAAAGCCTGATTTAGCGTTTGCAGCGATTCCCCGTTCTGCCTTACAATCAGTTGATATTCCGCCAGTTTCAGCAACGCCCCCGTCGAGTCGGGATGCAGCGCCGCCGCCCGTTCCAATACGTTGAGCGCCAGCCGCGACTGCGCGTATCGCATATAGACGTCCGCCAGAAAATAATGGTATTGCAAGTTCGCCGAGTCCAGCGTCAGCGCGTATTTCATGTCCGTGATCGCATAATCGTAGCCGCCCTGCGCCGGATGCGCGTCAAACGCCCGCGCCCGCTGGAAATACAAATTCGCATCTTTCGGCGATTTAAAGATCAAACCAGACAATGAGTCGATGGAGCGAACGCCGGTTTGGGGAATTTTGGGGGTTGGGGCGGCGGTTGGCGAGGGGGAGTTTTTGCAGGCGGCAAGGGTAATCAAAAAAAGTGAAATGGAAAAAAATTGTTTGAACATGGCTTTACGGCAATGTAAAAGAAATAATTAATCCCCAAAATTACCATTTTTAGAATAAAAAGGGTGGACATTAAAACTAACCAAACTAACAGTTGCCGGTTCCGGCGGGATTGCATATTTGTGGAAATGAGCTACCTATCTTTTTATCCGGCTACCAATGAATAAGCGAGACGCGCCGGATTATAACAAATCATAAAAAATATACTGCTCGTCGAAATCAATTTTGTGCGCCTGCAACAGTTCCAGATATTCCTCCCGGAATAATTTCTTCCGGTGATGTTGTTCCTGGCTTTCAATATACCTGATGACCTGCTACAGTTCGCGTTTACTATAAGAGAACGCGCCATACCCCGATTGCCATTCAAACCGTGCCCTAAGAAAGCGCTTTTCATTGATCCATTTGGAAGAGTTGGCTTTGATCTCCTGCACCAGTTCCGAGATACTCTGTTCCGGTCGCAACCCCAGCAGCAGGTGAACATGATCCGGCATGCCGTTGATAACCAGCAACTTGTGTTCACGGCGCTGTACAATACCGGTCATGTAACGGTACAATTCTTCTTTCCAGGCCGCGCCGATCACGCTTTCACGAAAACGAACGGCAAACACCAACTGGATATGGATTTGGGTGTAAGTATTGGGCATAGGAAAAGTAGGATAAAAAGTTTTTTCATAGTATTGTTGACGCCCGCGGCGAGCGGCCGAACGCTTTGGTCAACGTCCAATATCAGCCGTCCCGGTTCGCTTTCTCGTCAGCAAAAATAATCATTTTTCCCAGCCTGCAACAATCACTTTTTTTGTGAAAAATCCATTTTTTGACGCCGTCAGGCATGGTCTGTCGGTTGGCGCCGCTCGTTCCAAGCGGTTTTATGTATGAAATTGGCAAAAGCCTTTATATAGCCAAAAAATTGTCAAATTGTCCCGCGCCACGTTGACCCGATCATACGCTAACCAACAGGCCATGCCTGACGGCATTTTGGAACGGAAACCGTTTCGGGGATTCTACCGACAGGTCATGCCTAACGGCATTTAAAAATAAAAAACGTTTCGGGGATTCTACCGACAGGTCATGCCTAACGGCATTTAAAAATAAAAAACGTTTCGGGGATTCTACCGACAGGTCATGCCTAACGGCATTTAAAAATAAAAAACGTTTTGAAAACTCTACCGACAGGTCATGCCTGACGGCATTTTGGAACGGAAACTGTTTCGGGGATTCTACCGACAGGTCATGCCTGACGACATTTAAAAATAAAAAACGTTTTGGAAACTCTACCGACAGGCCACGCCTGACGGTATTTTGGAACAGAAACCATTTCGGGAATTCTACCGATAGGTCATGCCTGACGGCATTTAAAAATAAAAAACGTTTTGGAAACTCTACCGACAGGCCATGCCTGACGGTATTTTGGAACAGAAACCATTTCGGGAATTCTACCGATAGGTCATGCCTGACGGCATTTTGGAACGGCATTTTAAAAGGTTGAATAGAGAGGGCGCGCTCGAAACGGAATTATGTCTGCTTCCTTAAAGCCGGTATTCCGCCTCTTCTACCAATACTTCTTCCGATGGCGGGAATATTTCGCCTAACGACAGGGTAAAATCCGGGAAAATAACGGAGGGCATGCGTTCGTCGCTGACGAAAATCTGCGGCCCTCCAAAGACGCCATCGGACTCCGTATGAAAGCGAGTAACGGTTTCGGAAGTGGGATCGACGATCCAATATTCGCGGACGCCAGACTCGGCATACAAATCTTTCTTGATTTTCATTTCGCGTTTGGAGTTGCCGGGCGAGAGAATTTCGATCATTAAATCGGGCGCGCCGAGACAGCCTTTGGCGTCTATTTTTTCGAGGTCACAAATAACGCACAAATCCGGCTGAACCACGGTGAAAACGTCTTTGTCGGTTTTAAGCGATTTTTTCCTGTCAAATAAACGAACGTCGAACGGCGCGAAAACTAATTCGCACAGATGATTTTTAAAATGGTTGCCGAGGGCTAAAGCTAGATCGCGCGCAATAAACTGGTGTTTACTTCCAGGCGCCGCCAATTTGAATATTTTCCCTTTGATAATCTCCAGAGTTTGTTCAAATTTCCAGGTAAGGTAATCGGCATAAGAATAGACGCCGTTCGGATCAAGCTGAGAAAAATGAGTGACCGTCGCCATACTTATTACTTAATTTTATACAAAAGTAAAGGTTTTTGCCGCGCTTTTCAAATGAAATAACCGATTGAAAAGATATTTTAGGTATGTTTACGCAGACTACCTTCTTTTTCATAAACCATTATGCGCAAATCCTGGCCTTGGCCAATCCTGTTTATATTGCTCTATGTCTATGGCTCCTGGCTGATCGACAACCGGCACGGCGGCTATTATATTTCTTCCGACGCGGAAGGTTATTTTATGTATTTACCGGCGGTGTTCATCCACCACCGGTTCGAAAATATTCCCGTAAAAACGGTCGCGCAGTTTCCCGATTATCCGGGAACGCATAAACCCTGGAATCGGTACACCTATGGGGTCGCGCTGATGGAAGCGCCGTTTTTCCTGGCGGCCTACGCGTCCCGGTGGATCCAAAAACTAGACCTGTCAGACCCGTTTGCCGCCGATTATTCCGTCGCGCTCCTGTTGGCGGGCAGTTTTTACCTGACGTTCGGCTTGTTTTTTCTATATAAAACGCTGATCCGCATCTTTGATCCGCCGCCGGGAACCGCGCGGGAATGGGCAACCGGGCTCAACGGTAAGCGAATCGTTTGGATAACTTTGGTCGTTTTGGTATTGGGAACGAATCTTTTGCATTACGCGATCCGCGAACCCGGCATGTCGCACATTTACAGTTTTGCGTTGATCTGTATACTCCAATATTATTTGCCCGCTTTTTACCGCACCCCTTCCGTCAGGAATACGCTCCGGGTCGGCCTCCCTTTTTGCCTGACCACGCTGATCCGCCCGACCAATATACTGTTGTTTATTTTTATTTTCCTGTTCGACGTTTATACGCGGCCTCAATTCCGGGAACGCATCCGGTGGTATGTTCAAAATTTTCGTTACTGGGCGCTCGTCCCGGTTATCGGATTTTTGCTGGCGATCCCGCAAATGTGTTACTGGTATTACCTAACCGGCCAGCCCATTTTTTATTCCTACAGCGGCGGAAACGGCGCTTTCATTTATTGGGCGCAACCCAAATTATATAATATCTTTTTCCACCTCTGCAACGGTTTTTTGGTCTACTCGCCCCTGATGATTTTCGCCCTGATCGGTACGGTACTGCTTGCTGTAAAAAATAAGGAAAACGGTCGGCCCGTCGGCGCCTTGTTTATGATCGTTGCGTATGTGTGCGCGAGCTGGCAATTCTGGTGGTTCGGCGGCGCTTATGGCTACCGCGCATTCATTGATTTTTATCCGTTGCCGGCCGTCGGTCTGGCTTATTATTTCAGTCGGTTATTCCAGAGCGGGCGCGCCTGGCTGATTGCGCTCCATATTATTATATTAATTTTCTTTATCGGGTTGAATCTTCGGATGGACAGTATCCGTTATTATTATCAGATCGAACCGGACGCGCATAATGCGGAGGTGTTCTGGACGGCGCTCCGCAAAAGCCTGTGGTTGGAGCCTTAAAGCGCTAAATTTATTTTTTCGTATAAATTTATTTGCATCGTATCCGTAGTTAATATTATCTTTAGCTAAAATATTTTCTGCCGGACGCGCGTCATTATTCCGTCAACTTTTTCCATAGCTTTTTTCTTTCCGCCCTCTGTCGACGCGCTTAAACCAACCGATTGTATGCATATAAAACTACGCCTCTTTTTTCTGCCGGTTTTGTTGATTCCCTCTTTTCTTCCCGCCCAAAATGTGGAGATCGGCCTGCGCGGCGGACTGAATATCGGCGCTACGGAATATGTCGACCGAAAAAACGAATTTAAGGATGTGGCCGCCATGGAAGGCGTGGCGATAGCCGTTCCCGTACTGATCCATCTTAAAAAAGGATTTGCCCTGCAAAGCGAATTTTCCTACGTCCAGAAAGGCAATAGTTTTTACAAAGTCTGGCCCGACGAGACCGGCGCCGCGCTCAACATCAACCGCACCAATTTTGTGCTCAACTACCTCGAAGCGCTCTTCCTCGCCAAATGGAGTTTCGGCGCTCCAAAATTAGGGATCGACCTGCTGGCAGGCCCCAGCTTCGGCTTCGGCCTCAACGGTTATTACGCATACGGCGACCGGAAAACCTTTACCGTCCACATTGATCCTTTTTCATTCCATCAGGCCGGAATCCGCACGCCCGACGCTAATCTGAACTTCGGCGTCGGCGTCCATGCCGGCCATATTTTTGTTGACGCCCGCTACCAGGTGGGCCTGATCGACATAGCTACGGACAATCAGATTGCGCGCCGGATTTACCATAGCGGCGTGAATTTGAATATTGGGGCGCTATTTCCAATGGATAAAAAAAGGAATTAAAATAATTTTGATAAAAATATTGGTCGCAATTAGAAGCCAAAACCATTCTTAGTTATCTGCCATCTGATTGAACTGGATTGCGGCCAAGTCCATTGTCCGTGTAAAATTGGAGCTTCAGGAGGACTTCCTGGGTAACCTCCGTAAGCGCCCCAATATCCGTTAAACTTTAAAATTACATTGGCTTCATCTGTTTCATTTGTAAAAGGGCCCTCTACTTCTCCAAGATTAGGAGGGGTTTTGGTTAAAAATTGATAGCCGTTGCCGTCATGGTTGCCAGCCACCGGAAACCATCCGTATTGACTTGGCCAAAATTCATGCGATCCAATCTCAATGTAGACCATCGGGTGCGTAAATTGTTTAGTTACTTCATCCTGGTAAAATCGAACCATATTGTTGACAATACTTCCTTTAATATTTAAATCAATAAAACCGGTATTGAAATTTTCTCCACGTAATTCCTGTATATTTCCATTAGTCGGTTGAGAAGCGTTAGGGTCTATATTAAAAGTAATATAATCACCATGAGCAAAATAAAGGATTTTAACAGGTTTTAAATGAGTCGTTTCGACAATTATCTGGACGGTACACCAATCTCCTTCATGATCTCCGGCAATACCGGCGACGTCGTTAAATCCAAAGAATTGCCAGTATTCAACTTTATAATAAAGGGTTCCTTGTTTAGAGTTCAAGGAAATTACAGATTCGCCTTGTGCATTTTTAGAAAGAAAATCATTGGATTTCACATTTACTATAGATATGGGCACAACATGCCCATATAATCCAATATTTCTATACTGCAATACATCTTTCCAATCAAAACCATGTCTTCCTGGGTTCCCGGTAAGATTGTGCGGCTTTTCCATTGGATTTATATGATAGCTGCTTTTAGTTGCTTTTTTTGTTATGTCAGATTGATCGTAACCAGGAAAATTAGCATTTAAAATAGCATAGGGATTATTCATTAAAATATTATTTCCAATAACGGGAGAATTGTCTTCATTTCCGCTAGTTAATAATTCTGATAAAGTCAAATACGTCCGAATATCCATAGGTCGATAGTCGTCTTGGTCGTTGCCGTTTTTTGAAAATAAATAATAGGGCCTGTATTTTTCCAGCAATGTATGCTCGAGATTGTCGTCCATCCCATCATGGTCGTTATCGACAATAGAAGGCGCGTTCACCAAAAAATTAAATGACATGTCTGCCGCCGTCGAATCATAGGTTTCTAACTTATAGGTATGGGGATTAATCCGCCTAGCCGTTGCCATATATGCAAAATTGACAGTATAAGAGCCTGGGGAAATATTATTTGCATAAAACTCGCCAGAAAAATTAGCGTTGTAGGGAATAATTCCTATAGTATTTGAATTGTTGTAGGCCGGAGATAGCGGGTTTCCATTTATATTCGCTACTATTCTACCGGCCTTTGTATTGATTTTATTCTTTAGCGTATATCTAAAAGTTAGTCTACCCGAGGTGTAAGTTTGAACCCAAATATTCCTGCCCTGATCGTAAGAGCCTGTTGGTCCGACGCCATTTAATTCTAACGTGTAGGGAATCAATCTTGGCTCATAGTAGTGACTGCTTGGTTGGCTAGGCGGATCCTTAACGTGCGATGGCAGATTTCTTATTTGCCCATAACCAGCGCTATTTAGGCAAATACCTGCAATTAGCGCCAAAAAAATTCGCATCAGAACATTCTTTGTTTTCATTTTTTAATGGTTTTTTAAGTAGAAGAAAATAATTTAATCAAATTTAATTTTAAGTAGAACCAAAGATTTAGCCGTTTATGCTACCGCCCCGCGCTAATCCTTCACTGGAACCAAGTTCACGTCCCCGCAGGGAAAACGCAAATCCATATTTCGGATATTGATCCAGTCGTCGTTATTTGCGGCTTTAAAACCGGCGAAAATTATATACCTGCCCGTGGTTTTTGGCGTATAACTTAGAGAGTAGTCGTTAAAAGCGCCTTGGGCGACAAAATTCTTTAAATTAAGCGACCGGCCTTTGCTATTCCTGAATCCAATCTGACCCTCCGGCCCATTTTCCGACCCGCGAATCTCAACGATGAGCGTATATCGTTTTCCGCCTGTCAAAGTCACCATTTGCCGGACGTCGCTCCAACCAGCGGCGGCGGCCAACCGGACCGTATTTTTAATGGTTTTGGTCGGATGATCGACAAGGTTGACGCCGCCAGAGCCAACCAGCATCCAAGGGAGCGTCAGTTTGGAGGAATTACTCTGGCGTTCAAAACCAGGGTCTGAAACGGGGCTCATACACTGCCCGTATGATTGGCGCCCTGTAAAAAGCGATAAGGCAATCGCAAATATTTTAAAATAAACCGGCGTTTTCATAACCTATTTTTGAAAGTGAAATAATGCGCAGCGCAGGTCAACAGCCTGAGAAAAAATCGCGCGCCCATTAAAAAACGCAGCCGTTGAACAATGAACCGCTGAGTTTAAATGGCGCTAATGAATGAAATGTTACCCGAGGGCTCCATCATACATTAGAAAAGTTTTTCGCAAGCAAAAAGCGAGGGTTGAAAGCAAAAAGACTCATAAAAGGCAGTATGTTACTAGAGCGGGCAAGCCCGTCCGTAAGTATATCGCGCTTTCACGAAATTCTTAACACTAAATAGCGGTAAATTTGAAAGAGAAATAGAAAGCTACGACAGCGGCTCTTTTTTAAAGACTTTCCGGATCCAGTTGGGGACGATGATGGCGCCCGCCGCCAGGTAAGCGTAGTAGGTCATTAGTCGCCAGATAAAAGCGACCACTACAGCCACGCTGGCCAAAGGCACAAAATCTTTCAGGAAGCCCCCAAAAACAAACTCGGCAAAACCGGCGCCGCCCGGGCTGGGGCTAAAGGCCATAATGACGAACATGGCCTGCAGGCGCGTATAGAGCAATATTTCGCGCATTCCGTCCATGCGGGGATGAACGATGCCGATGATCAGGCAGCTAATCAGTAAAAATTTAAAGGTCCAGGCCAGCCAGGTGCAAAGGAACGCGCCGACATGCTGCGCATAGCCGAGGTTTTTCATGTCTTTGGAAGCAGAAATGATTTCGTCGCCCAGTTTAACGGCTTTTTCTTTTAGTTTCCGCAAAGCAGGGAAGCCGGTACAACTTACCAAAAAGCGTTTGATCCAAATTGGGTAAACGAACAAGCCTATAAAGAAAAACGCTCCGTAAGCGGCCATACCCAGATAGGAAATAAAAAAAATGCGGGCCCGCCAGTCCATATCTCCCAAGTGCATCATGTGGGGGCGAATCATTTCGGGCCCGGAGATCAGGAATAGAAAAGGAAGCGTTCCGATGAAAAATATAGTGTCCAGCACAATTTTATATAATACGATGGTCGTCGTACGCGCCGCAGACAGTCGTTCCTGCGTCATCACGAACAGCGAAACCGCCGAGCCGCCCACCGTGGTCGGGGTAATGCACAAACTAAATTCAAAAATAAAGATCAGTTCAATACACTTCCGGTATGAAAAATGCCCTTGCGCAAGAATATACATACGCAGCGCAAAAGCAAGATGGCGCAGGATGAGCAATACAAAGGCCGCGCCGATCCAGGCGAACGTCCGCGACGTCCATTCCATTTTAGCAAATTCATGCGGGTTATATTGCCGCCAAAGCATAAAAGCGACCACGCCCAGACCGAGGAAGATCGGAAAAAGCATCCGCGAAGGGCGTAAAGATTTTAGAATATTGATCTGCTCTTCCGTAAGTGTTCCGGGAGCGGCCTGGGGAATGGGTTGTGTCCTGCTATTCATGTAGCCAAAAATTAACGCCTTTCAGCGGCGCTTGTCCAAGGATAACGCGCGTCCAATAGCGTTTTTACAGAAATAAAACAACGATATACGGACGCAATATTTTAACTAAATATGGGCATAAAAGTATTTTTCATATTTTAGTTGTGCAATGTACGGGTTTTCCTTCAAATAAGATGTATTTATTTTCTGAATAAAGCGCTCAGGGCTTCGACCAGGATTAAAATTATAACGATCCATTCCAAACGGGCGCTTTCTTTGTGTTGCAACAGTTCGGTAAATAATTTCAGATTATCCTCTACAATTTTAAGCCGGTAATCCAGGTCTTTGAATCGCGAGTTAATGTCAAAATTGGACTTCAGGTTACGATTCAAATAAGCAAGGTCTTCATCGTCCCAGACAATGGCCGGATCATCAAGGATATATAAATTGTCGACCACGCTGTTTTTGACGTTCAGCACACTGCCAATATGCTGCAAGGCCGCTTTTTTGGAAATCTTCAACTTACCTTCTTTTTCCAGCTGCTCGGTGTAGACTTTTGTTTTTTCGATCATAGCGTCGGTCAGCGACTCGTAATATTCCAATGCGACCGACTGGCCGGTATTCAACATACAGATCATGGCTTCCTCAGCCCGGTAGCCGGCTGCGGAAAGGGCTACATAATCGTTTTTGACGCTTGCGCGTTTTTGTTCGCTCTCCAGCCGGATCTCGTATTCTTCAGAAATATGCGCTTCGATCCATTTTTCGGAGAATGGTTGTACAAATCGCAGGAACTCGCTTTCCGAAACTTCATCATAATTGCAGAAAACAATAACGCCGTAATTGAATATATAGAGATAGCGCTCGCGGTCTTCAAAATAATAGAACAACTCGGAGTTGGAACCAAAGAAGATAGACGCTTTGAAATCGCTTTTTATTTTTTTTATATTCAACGATTCCGCTACCTGGAAAGCGTGGATGGGCAAATAGGGATGATGAGTCATTTTGGTTGCGCGGTTCGGTTGGATAAAAAAATAAAGCTACAAAAACCATAGAGATTCTTGTAGCCTTATTGGTATATTCATAAAAATTAAACCTGCTCAAGCGGCTTAGTTCCTCATACCCGGAATCACATTAGGCGATTTAAAATCGGCGAACATTTTTTCCAGTTCCGCTTTTTTGGCGGTATCGCCCGCATGTTCGGCGATCTGGATCAGCATATCTTTTGAACGGAGATCCATTTGCTGGTCCTGCTGAAAAGTAGCCAGCTGATCGGCGTTCAGGGTTTTATAGAAATTCAGGTTTTCCAGCGTATGCTGAGCCAGGATATCCATGTGCTTTTTAGCGTGCGCATAACCTTCGGGGCCGGCGTCTGCATACACCTGTAAAAAATAAAGCGTTTGCGAGTTATACGGGAAATTCATATCCGGGAACGCTTCGAACATCCGATCGAGCAACTGGATCGCTTCCGTATTTTTTTGTTGTTTGACCAGCTCCTGCGAAGTGCGAAGAATGACAAATTGCGTGGTCTGCACGCTCGGCGTATAACTCTTATCGACAAAAGTTTTAATCTTATCCAGATTGCCCCACCTGAATTTATCCATGATATTGTGAAATACTTTATCCGTCGCTACCGATCCCTCGCCGATCATGCCATACGACCGGGAGTCGTCTCCTTTTGACTTGACCGGAACCACGCGCAAGGCCAGTCCTTCCAGTTGCGTATAAGCGCCCATGCCCTCCAGTTTTTCCGTGCGGCAGGTGACGGCAAAATAGACCGGACGATCTTCAATATTGTTGGCGATGATATCCAGCACCGCCAAGTCGTCTTTGATGATCGAATTGCCGGGCAGCGTAAAACTGATCCGGTCCACGATAGAATCGGTTGGTTGAACGACGCCGTTGGCGATCACTTTCTGACGATTGATGGGAATATATAATTTATGCGTTGGAATGGCCGATTCGTACGTATTGCCGCCGCCCGCCTGAACGGGATGATCTTCGCCGGCATATTTCAGCGCGTCTTTTAAACTCATTTCCGGTCCGTCCAACACGGGAAGTTGATTCCGTTTCATGCCCAGTAAAGCGCTGGAAGGCACGCTCAGGTTGACGCGCGGGGATTCGTTGATCTTGCGCCTTAAAGCGTCGATGTACCAGTCCACGGCGATGAGGCTAAGGTTCACCACGCGCACGTCGCGACGAATGCTCTCCACCTCCTGCGCATACCAGAGTGGATAAGTGTCGTTATCTCCGTAAGTGAAAATAATCGCGTTCTTATCGCAGGAGTTCAGGAAATTGGACGCGTAATCCCGCGCGGCAAAGTGATTATGACGGCTGCTGTCCGCAAAATTGGACGTTCCCATTAGCAGGGGGGCAACCAAAACCAATAAAGCGGAAAGCAGAGCGGCAATGTTTTCGCCCATATATCCGCGGCGTTGAAGAACCGGGCCGTCCGTAGTTGCGACGCCGTCGACAGAAGCGACGGGAACCAGAACGTCGCGCTGACGCAGGAAGTCAAAAATAGCCAGGACGCCCAGACCGATCCAGATAGCGTAGGTAAAAATGGAGCCAATGATGGCATAATCGCGGTCGCGCGGCTCGTTGGGCGGTTCATTGGTGAAGACCACGATACCGATACCCGTGATCAGGAAAAGAGCAAGCAAAGCCCAGAAATCGTTGCGCCGCTTTTGATATTGCCAGAGCAGGCCGAACAATCCAAAAATAAAAGGCAGCATATAATATTTATTGCGCGACGGGTCGTTCTTCATTCGCGCCGGTTCCATTTTAGTCGGGTACAGGCGAGCGTTGTCTATAAAAGGAATGCCGGAGATCCAGTTCCCGTCTTTGCGGTTCCAAGGGCCGTAACCTTGGTCGAAATTCTGCCGGCCTGAAAAATTCCACATAAAATAACGCCAGTACATCCAGCCTACTTGGTATTGCAGAAAATAACTGAAGTTGTCTACGGAGTTCGGACGGTCGCCGGGGGTCGGCTGCTGCGGATCCAGCCCCATCCACTGTTTATAGTAGGTTTCGCGGTCGCCCTCCGAATGGCTCATGCGAGGAAAAAATACTTTATCTTCCGGATTATATTCGTATTCCGTTTTCCGGTCCACTACTTCGTAATGGTTGTCTACCCGGCCATAGCGATCTTCAGTAGAAATGTTGACAGGCCGGCCTGTAAATTGGGGGCCAAAAAGTAAAGGGCGCTCGCCGTATTGTTCGCGGTTGAGGTAAGGGGTAAGTTTAAAAGGGTCTTTCGGATTGTTCATGTTGATGGGCGGATTCGCGTTAGCCCGGATCACCACCATCCCAAAAGTAGAATAACCAATAATACATAAAGCGAGGGCGACAAAAAAATTCTGGACCATCGGCGCGCTGCGCGCGTTGATCCAGGAAAGGCCGTAACCGGCCGCCCCGCCCAAAAAGATCCCTAATACGTTGTTAGTCAGGTACCCGATAATGACGCCTGAAACCACGTAGGCGACCATAGAAATTTTCTTATCGGCGGAATAGCGTATACCCGCATAAATAATTCCCGCCAATAACAGGATCAAAGGAATGGCGCTCAAATTAAAGACAGGGACGCCCAGATAATTTACAATTCCATATTCCAGTTTGCTCCACATATTCGGTATCCCGGTCACGATCAGCGCCTGGAAAGCATAGACTAAAATTACGCCTCCAAGGGCGTATAACATGAGCGTAAGGAATTTTGGCGCCGGGCTTTTTTTAATATAGTACAACATTGCCAACGCTGGGAACGCCAGCAAACTCAGCAGGTGAACGCCGATAGAAAGCCCCATCGAATAGATCGCCAGGATCATCCATTTATCCGTCTCCGGTTTGTCGGGCAAATAGAACCATTTGGTCGCCGCCCATAAAGTCAGGCAGGTAAAAAAAGTGGACATGGCGTACACCTCGCCCTCGACGGCTGAAAACCAGATCGAAGTGGCAAAAGCGGTACAGAAACCCGCTACCGCTCCGGCGCCCGCCAGGGCAATGGTCTCATTTTGGTTTGGAGCGACGTTCCTGCCCAGCAGGGCCAGTTTCCCAAACATCATCGTCGTCCAGCAAATGAACATAGCCGCCAGGGCGGTGCTGAGGCCGGAAAGTATATTGACAGAAACCGCTATGGCGGAAGGATTTTTTGATACTAATTCGCCGACTAAAATAAATAACCTGCCGATCAACAAAAATAAAGGCGCTCCGGGCGGGTGAACGACCTGAAGTTTAAAACAACCGGAAACAAATTCTCCACAATCCCATAAACTGCCGCTTGATTCGGCGGAAGCTATCATCACCGCGGCCGCAATAGCGAAAACCGCCCAGCCGGTGATATTTGTAATCCTTTTCAGTGAATCCATTCAATAATTAAAATTTGTGATCTTAATAGGTGGTAGCCTGCGCCGCTCTTCGGTCGTTTTTAATTAAAAAAACCGGTTTTGACGGCGCAAATGTAACAAATTATCGGATTAGCGAATCCGTTCCCCTTGTTTTGACCAGAATAAATAATATTCCGTCCTTTTCAATGGTTATTAAAAATAAAATATACTTTTTTACAAGGCATTTATAAATGCCTTTCGCTTCTTTCAAACAGATCGGATAACAATTATTACGTGAAAATGATCGTTTTGTACTTAAAACGAAAAAAAAAGTTACTTCGTCTGGCTAAAATTCAGTTGTTTTGCAGGAATTTTAACGCTCCAGGGCAGGAAAAACACACTTCTTCAAACGCGCGCTCCTCCCGGATTCTTGTTATCTTACTTTTTTAACACATTGGCCGAGCGCCTGACTCATATCGAAGGCTTTGCGCACTATTTTGAGCAGCCTTCCAGGAAAATCGGGAAAAAATATATAAATGAAATTTTTTAATTTTTTTACGCAGGAGCTAGCGATCGACCTTGGAACGGCTAATACGCTTATTATTCAGGACGATGAAATTGTGGTGGACGAGCCGTCCATCGTCGCCATCGACCGTAAAACCGGAGAAACCATTGCCGTCGGCCATAAGGCCATGCAAATGCACGAAAAAACCCATGAAAATATTAAAACCATCCGCCCGTTGAAAGACGGCGTCATCGCCAATTTCGAAGCCGCAGAAAGCATGATCGAGGGAATGATTAAAATGGCCGGCAATAAACGCCGCTTTTTTACTCACATGAAAATGGTCATCTGTATTCCCTCCGGAATTACGGAAGTGGAGAAAAGGGCTGTTTTTGAATCCGCCGATCATGTAGATTCCAAAGAAACATACCTGATCCACGAACCCATGGCCGCCGCGCTCGGTATCGGTCTCGACGTGGAAGAACCCATCGGTAATATGATCATTGATATTGGCGGCGGAACGACCGAGATTGCCGTGATCGCTTTGTCGGGCATCGTATGCGACCAGTCCATCCGAATTGCGGGAGACGAGCTGACCAACGACATTGTCAATTTCATGAAACGCCAGCATAATATCCTGATCGGCGAGCGCACCGCCGAGCAGATCAAGATACACGTCGGCTCCGCGCTTCAGGAACTGGAAAATCCGCCTGAAGATTATGCCGTCAACGGACGCGACCTGATGACTGGTATTCCAAAACAAATTACG
>JBBRMZ010000025.1:0-29784 GCA_038230555.1 Chitinophagales bacterium | reverse complement strand
CTTTTTCCACTGGATCGGCGAACTAAAAAAAGAACGCCCGAAGCTCATCGTCGTAGGCGATTATAACATTGCGCATAAAGAGATTGATATTCATAACCCTAAGGGCAACGTCAAATCGTCCGGTTTTTTGCCCGAAGAGCGGGAATGGCTGACCAAATGGTTCGAGGCGGGCTTTGCAGACGCCTTCCGGGTCGTTGAGCCGGAAAAAGTGGAGTATAGCTGGTGGTCGCACCGGTTCAACTCCCGCGCGCAAAATAAAGGCTGGCGCATCGACTATCAGTCCGTGACCGACAACCTGAAAGACAAGATCCTACGCGTTTCGCACCTGACGGACGTCGTGCATTCAGACCATTGCCCGGTTTCAATGGAGATCGAGTTATAATGATAAATGGTAAATGGTGAATGGTAAATGGTGAAGGAAAAATGGTCAATGATGAATGAAAAATGATGAGTTTAGTTAATTAAAACGCGGACGTCCACCCCTATTCTATCTTTTACCCTATCAAAAAAATAAGTCATCCCTCATAACTCTTTTTCCTGCCTATATTTGCGATAAAAAAACACTGATGATAGAAACCGACGTCTGTATTATCGGAGCCGGGCCGGGCGGCGCGGCGACCGCGTTGCGCCTGAGCCATTTGGGTTTTCCTTCGCTGCTGGTCGATAAGGCCGTTTTCCCGCGCGACAAAGTCTGCGGCGACGGGCTGACGGGCAAAGTGGTGGCCATCCTGAACCGGATCGACCCGGGGATTTTAGAGCGTTTCGGCCAGACGCCGGAACAAATCGACTCATGGGGCGCGATGTTCGCCATGATCGGCGGAATCGAAACCCATGTTCCTTACCGGAAAACATATAACACTGCGACCGATCCGGTTCCCAGCTATGTGACCAAAAGAATGGATTTTGACCATTTCCTGGTTAAGGAATGTAAAAAAAGGGATAATATCCAAGTCATGGAAGGCGTCAATATTGAAGTCCACGAGCGGACGACGGACGGCTGGTTGCTATCGGATAAAAAAGGGACCATACAGATCAAGTGCCGGATGGTCGTCGTCGCCAATGGAGCTAATTCTTTGTTCACGCGTCATGTGGCGAATATCCAGATGGAACCGAAACTCCATGCAGGCGCCGTGCGGGCCTATTATAAAGGCGTGCAAAGAATGCACCCGGAGAATTTCATAGAGTTGCATTTCCTCAAAAACTACCTGCCCGGCTATTTCTGGATCTTCCCGCTGCCCAACGGCGAAGCCAATGTCGGCTTTGGGATGCTTACCGAAACCATCAGTCAGAAAAAGATCAATCTGAAAAAAACCTTACTGGAGATTGTCGCCGAAGTGCCGGAAGTGGCCTCGCGGTTCAAAGAAGCGGAACTCATCGGCGACATTGTGGGTTACGGCCTTCCGCTGGGATCAAAACGCCGCGTTCTTTCCGGCGATAATTATGTATTAATAGGCGACGCCGCGCATCTGATCGACCCGCTGACAGGCGAGGGGATCGGCAACGCGGTGTACAGCGGTTACATCGCCGCCGACCTCATTCCAAAATGCCTGGAACAAAATGATTTCTCCGCTAAATTCCTTCAGGCCTACGACGAGCGCGTGTATCGCGTAATGGGAATGGAATTAAAGGTCAGCCACCAGATGCAAAAACTGTTAAAACACCCAATGATCTTCAACTTCATCCTGAAACTGGCCGCTAAAAATGTGCAGTTCTCTGACCTAATCTATGCCATGTTCAAAGATATTGACGTGCGAAAGCGCCTGATGAATCCGTCGTTCTGGTGGAAACTCGCTTTGAATAAAGCGTAAATTTTTTAATGATGAATGGTAAATGATAAATGGTAAATGATAAATGGTAAATGGTAAATGATAAATGGTAAATGGTAAATGATAAATGATAAATGGTAAATGATAAATGGTAAATGATAAATGGTAAATGATAAATGGTAAATGATAAATGGTAAATGATAAATGGTAAATGGTAAAGGGTAAATGAGGAATGCGTGCAGGACAATCCGCAGCGATCTGCGGACATAAAAGCTGCGCAAATCTGTAGGAAAAGAACTCTCTTATTCGCCCCGCTCATCGGCGCGCTCGATCTTATTTTTCTCCAGCAGCGCTTCTATATCGCTGATCTTGTAATAGATCTTGGCGCCGATCATATAATAGGGGATGATTCCTTCGTCCCGCCAGGTTTGAGCGGTTCGGCGGGAGAGCTTCATCAGGTCCATAAATTGGTTGTTATCGACAAAATCGGGCGGCGGCGGAGCGGCGGAGCGTTTTTCAATGGACGTTAAGCGCTGATGCAACGCGTCTAATTTTTTCTGTATATCCGTAAATAATCTCTCGGTGGAAAAAGGTCGGTTGAGCATAACGAATTTGTGGCAGATGAGAAGAAATGAAAAAATCTGCCACAAAGGTAAGGGAATAGCATAATTTTTAAAACAATTTGTTTTATAATTATGCTATTTTATTGAACCCGCTTTCTTTTGCATTATGTTGCATCAATAAATACAGGGATTAGCGAAAAGCATAAGCGACGTTAAATTGCTGTAAAATAGCGTCCAGTACGGGATCCTGCCCGATAATATAGCCTTCTTTAAGATGGTAACCGTAAAATTTTCCGAACTCATTCCAGTAAAAGGCCGAGAAGCCTCCTTTAACGTCTTTAATGAGGTCGTAAAAAGGCATGTGGAGCTCTTTTTCAATCATTTTGGTGAGCAGCAGACCCTGAGTACGGGTCATGGCTTTGAGCTGGACGGCCATTTTGTCGCCCAGTTGTTGCTGGAGTTGGGCGATGTATTTTTTGCGGTCTCTTTCTTTCATTTCCCGCGTGGCGGCTTCCATCGCGCGGTA
The DNA here is from genome assembly GCA_038230555.1 of Chitinophagales bacterium. GTDB lineage: Bacteria > Bacteroidota > Bacteroidia > Chitinophagales > Saprospiraceae > JAAFJT01. The sequence goes on along the minus strand of JBBRMZ010000025.1, from coordinate 26,929 downwards.
GGTGCGGACGGCATCGATCGCAAAAGGCATCACGGTCGGGGCGTAGCGGCGGTAGCGCTCGTAGCGTTTGTAATCGTCGGCGGTGGCAAAATATTTAGGCGCTACGACCAGGAACTCCGACAACTCTACATAAGGAATAGTATCGCCTTTTTCATTAATGATCGCTTCCGTCAATACTCCGCCCTGCTGGGGGATAATATTTGTCGCGTTCTGCGCCCCGGCTCTTTCAGCGAGCGCCCCGGTAAAAAACAAGGATAAGATCAGGGCAGTACGCATAGATTTATAACAAGAGAAAATATATGGACGCTCACAGGTAGTATCCTGTTCCGATGATCCGGCTCTTTTTAACGCGCAACGAGGCCCGAACGCGCCAAAAAATGACCAAAAAGGTGTAGTTATTAAATTATTTATGTACTTGAAAGTATTTTCCACTTTGCTAAAAACGTACAGACGGCGGAAATGGTATTGGATTTTTACTATTTTTGCAAACCGCCCTACGAAAAGATCGTCTTTAGGGCCGGCAGCGCTTTTTCGCCCCGTTTTTACTATTTTGGAATTTTACTGTGCATATGAAAGCCATGATCTTTGCCGCCGGACTTGGAACCCGGATGCGCCCCCTGACCGCTCATACGCCAAAAGCCTTGTTAGAAGTCGGCGGAAAAACCTTGCTTGAAATTGCCATACAACGGCTGATTCATTTTGGTTTTGACGAAATCATCGTAAACGTCCACCATTTCGCCGGTCAGATCGAACAGTTTATCGCGCAAAATAAAAGTCGATGGCAGGCGCGTATAGAGGTTTCTGACGAAAGCGATCAATTGCTTGACACTGGCGGCGGTCTAAAAAAAGCGCGTTGGTTTTTTGACGACGGACGGCCTTTTTTATGCTGCAACGCCGATATTTTGAGTTCCATTGATTTGGGACAATTATACAACGCGCATTTGCATTCGGACGCCATCGCTACTTTTGCCGTACAACAACGAGAGACTTCCCGTTATATGCTTTTCGACGATAAGGATATTATGTACGGCTGGATGAATACAAAAACCAAAGAGGTCAAAATCAGCCGCCGGGGTTTAAAAAACCTGCGGATGTATTCGTTTAGTTGCTTTCAGGTACTTGACCCGGCGATCTTTAATTTGACGCCCCAGGAAGAAGCATTTTCTATAATCGATCTCTATCTTAAACTTTCCGCTTACCATAAAGTCGCGGCCTTCCATCACCCCGTCGATTTTTGGCTGGACGTCGGCGTTCCGAGCGCCCTAGTGGAAGCCAACCGGCTCATGTCAGGATTTGACTTACCGGCGCTCCGTTAAAAATTCAGGCGTTAAAAGCGGCGGCAGCCCTTTATATGAGGCCCGGATAAGGCTCTCAAATAACTTCAAAAAAAACTTCATTTCCCTAAAGTTAGTCAAAAATAATAATTTATACACATCTTTTCCACAATATATGAAGACCTATTATGAGTAGGTACCCAGGGTTGCGAATATGGTAAACTAATCGTTCTGATTAATTTTTTTATTTATTATATATTTAAACAAAATGCTTTTTCGTACATTGTGGATAATTGATTTCCGATTTTCAATTACTGATAAAGGTATGAACGTCAAGTAATTAGGTAGTTTATCTACAACGCTTATACAGTTAATCCACAAAGTAATCCACATTTTTATTAACAGTTAGCTCCGTTATCCACAACACATAAAATAGCCTCTCAAATTTTCCCAGTTTGTAAAACTATTGGAAATAAACTATTTATGCATGTTATTAACAATGGGATGTGGATAACTGATTTTAATATTTTCCACACCCTGATCCGACGGCTTCCGGCATTTCTTTTTGCTTCTTTAAAAACCTCCAATCCATGAAATTAAAAATGTCGTAAGTCTTGTCGTTAATCGTTTAACGAAGTATTATCGTGTTTTAACTTTTATTACCTAATACTTAAATTACTTTATCAAAATGAAGAATTCATTTTTATTTGGCGCGACTGCGCAGCCGCGGCCTTCAAAACAGATCTAATTATTTACGCTTTCACACACTTTTTTTTTAAAAAGCCGACTTAGCAATAAGGCGGCTTTTCTTTTTTTATAACTTTGATCTGACTTTTATAAACGATCTTTATCCGAACCCCTGCGGCGTACGTTTAAAAAATCATTCATCGTTTATCATTCATCATTTTTTGATGCGATTAGTTATTCAAAGAGTCAGCCGCGCGTCTGTTACTATAGCGGGCGTTTTAAGATCTGCTATTGGACCGGGGCTGTTAATTCTAATCGGTATTGAAGACGCCGACGCTGAAGAAGATATAACCTGGCTCGTTAACAAGATCGTTCAACTGCGCGTTTTTAACGATGCCCAGGGCGTTATGAATTTATCGGTTCTCGAAACTAACGGTGAAATCATGGCTATCAGTCAGTTCACTTTATTTGCCTCGACTAAAAAAGGGAATCGACCCTCTTATTTGCGCGCCTCAAAAGGCGACGTTGCCGTTCCTTTATATGAAAAAATGGTCGTCGCCCTTTCCCGCGCCGCCGGTAAACCTGTCTTAACCGGGGAGTTTGGCGCCGACATGAAAGTCGAACTTTTAAACGACGGCCCCGTAACCATCCTGATTGACAGTAAAAACCGCGAATAATTCTTTAATTACAACTATTTGTCAATTGTCATTTATCCTTTACAATTTTTTATGATCGTATCTGCCATAGTCGCTACCGCAGCCAACAGGGTGATTGGCAAAAACAACGAGCTACCCTGGCATTTGCCCGCCGATCTGCAATATTTTAAGCAAACCACCCTTCACCGGACAGTCGTCATGGGGCGGAATAGTTTTGAATCCCTCGGGCGGCCTTTGCCAAACCGGATAAATATGGTTGTTACACGCAATCCGTTTTATGCCGCTACGGGTTGCCAGGTTTTTCATTCGGTCGAAGAAGCGCTTGCCGGGGCTGAAGCGCAAGGCGAAACAGAGTGTTTTATCCTGGGCGGCGGCGAGATCTTCCGTCAAAGCATGCCGTACTGGGACAAATTATACCTGACGGATATCGAGGCGGACATTGAAGGCGACGTTTATTTCCCGGAAGTTAATTATGCTGAGTGGACTGAAATTTCCGCAGACCGGCATATAAAAGACGATAAGAATGTGTATAATTTTACTTTCCGGGTCTTTGCGAGAAAAAAACAGCGCAACAGGCTGACTGGCTGAAAAAGCGACGCGCCGGTTTAAAAAAGATTATATTCCAAGAATCGGATACGATAAAAAAGCTGACGGCTGATAAGTAGCTTTTAGCTATTAGCTTTAGTTCATTGACTATGAATAAATTATAAAAATCATAACCGCGTTTATTTTCATACGAGTACTTAGCTGAAAGCTGAAGGCTTCTAATATGCAGTTACTGGGTTATTTTTCATTTCGGGCGCTAGTATTTTTATTCTGGCTCATTCCGTTCAGGATATTATATATGCTGGCGGATCTGCTGTATGCGCTGCTGTACCGGGTTTTTAAATACCGGCGCGAGGTGGTTTTCCAAAACCTGCACAACGCGTTTCCGTATTTGCCCGACGCCAACATAGAAAAGATTGCCCGTGCTGCGTATAAAAACCTGGCGGATATTACCGTCGAAGGGATCAAAGGATTTTCTATGAGCGCACAGGAGCTCAAAGATCGTTATGTATTTAAAAATCCGGAAATAATTAATGAGTTAACTGCCTACCAGGGAAGTTCTATTATTATGGCGGCGCATTATTCTAATTGGGAATGGGGCGCCATCACTTTCCCGCAATACGTCGAGGCGCAAGTGGTCGCCATTTATAAACCTCTTAGTAATGCGCTCACCGACGCATACGTTCATCGCTCGCGCGCGTCTACAGGCGTCGTCCTGACTCCAATAGGTCAGGCCTGGGCAGGTTTTAAAAAATATAAAAGCCAGAAATGCGGATTTGTATTAATTTCCGATCAGTCGCCTTCTAACGCAAAGGGGCAATGGATCCGATTTTTGAATCAGGATACCGTATGCCTCGCCGGCGGCGACTTATATGCCCGAAAGACCAATCTACCGGTTTTTTTTATGAAAATGGACCGCGTTAGCCGCGGTAGATACAGCGTTGATTTTGAATTACTCTGTGAAAATCCTGCCTCTATGCCTGCCGGCGCCATTACCAGTCTTTTTATGCATCGCCTTGAAAGACAAATTATTGCCAAACCCGGCAACTGGCTATGGTCTCATAAACGATGGAAGATAAGGAAAGACGTCGGCGCCCAGGCCACTTCAGCGCCTTCAAAGGCTACTTAAATGCAAAATAAGGCTTATATTTTCACTAAATCCGTACCCATAATAAGGTATATAATAATTATTTATGTCTTTTTTATTAAAAGCTCCTTGACTTGTTCATTTTTTGCTATAATTTTGCATAAAGATTTGCCGCTCTCTATCCTTCCCTCCCAATTAACTTCGTTCGCTATCTTGTTGGAAGTTATGGCATACTACTTGCACTCTCTAAAACTTGATCGAAGTCACTGGACTTTTAACTCTTTTAGCGTTCCGGTTTTTATTAAAAAATTTAAACCGTTTATCATACACTAATCACTTTTTATTTTATATATTAATTGATTTTAAAGATTCAATATTTATTTATTGATTTAACTTACTACCCATGTTCAAAACTTTTTACAAACCGGCGATCTTCGCCTTTGCAGCTTCCATTTTTATTATTTCCTGCGCCAAAGACAATCCGGTCGTTACCCCTACCGTTACCGCTTTCAAAACGGTAAAGGACGCCGACGCTTCAGTGGCGATCCAATGGAATCAGACGTTTCTGGACGTCGAGCGTTACGCTTCCGTTTATCGCCCCTGCCCGGCCGCCATGGCGTTGGGCTATATTGGTCTTGCCGCTTACGAAGCGGCCGTTCCCGGAATGCCGGAATATCAGTCGATCGCTTCTAAATATCAGGGGTTGACCATACCGACAGCCGAAAGCGGTAAAGAATATAACTGGCCAACGGTAGTTCATAACGTTTATGCTACGATGTTTAAACATTTTTTTTCCAGGGTGCGCGCGGAAGACCTCTTTAAAATAGCGGCTTTGGAAAGTTCATTAAACAATACATTCGCACAAACGGTTTCAGCCGATGTCTTCAACCGTTCGAAAGCGTACGGACAGGCGGTTGCCGAAGCGGTTTGGACCTACTCCGCGACGGATACTTACGGTTTCGACCAATATCTTACTCCGCGCCCGGCTTCTTATGCGCCGCCGACCGGCCCCGGAAAATGGACGCCTACGCCTCCGGGCAACCAAGCAGCCATGTTTCCTTATTGGGGCAAAGTAAGGACTTTTGCCATTTCAGAAAGCGATAAACTGGCTAAACCGCCTTATCCATATTCAGAAGATAAAACTTCTCCTTATTTCGCTCAGGGTCTCGAAGTGTATTCCCTGACCGCCCCGCAAAGCCAGGAAGCCCAGTGGATCGCCGAATTCTGGAGCGATGACGTCCTGAATTTTACTTTCAGCCCGCCCTCCCGCTGGCTGTCTATCGAAAATCAAATCGTGACGAGGGATAAGGTAGATTTACAAACCGCTTTGCTGGCTTCTGTTAAATTAGGTTTGGCGCTCAACGACGCCGCCGTCGCCTGCTGGAATTCTAAATATTACTACGGGGTACAGCGTCCTGTTACGTATATAGGTAAAATGATGAACAACACCTGGAACGTAGGCGCGCTCACCAGCACTGGCTTTTTGCAAAGTTCCCCTTCCTTCCCGGCCTACCCTTCCGGACACGCTACCTTCGGCGCCGCCGCCTCAGAAGCTCTGACCAGCGTGTTTGGGAACAATTATGCCATGGCCGACGCCTCGCATGCCGACCGCACCGAATTTAACGGCAAAGTGCGTTATTTCAATAACTTTTACGAAATGGCGGAAGAAAACGCGATTTCCCGCTTATATCTCGGCGTACACTGGCGTATGGACGCCGAAGAAGCGGTAAGAATGGGTTATAACATTGGAAGAAAAGTGGACGCGCTGCCATTCAAAAAATAATCCTCACAATTGATGAATATTTAAAAACCTCAGCGAACGTCGACGTTTGCTGAGGTTTTTCTTTTAAAGCGGCCAAGAAATATTAGCAATTCAACCCGCCGCAAACGCTCAGCGTTTGTCCCGTTATATACTTGCTTTGATCGGATCCTAAAAAAACGCAGGCGTCGGCGACGTCCTCGCCGCTTCCCATTCTACCTAACGGAATGGCTTTCAGAAACGCTTCTTTTTGTTTTTCGTCCAGGATATGCGTCATTTCGGTCTCTATATAGCCGGGCGCGATCGCGTTGCACCGGATACTCCGCGATCCCACCTCTTTAGCGATGGATTTAGTAAAACCAAAAACGCCCGCTTTGGACGCCGCATAATTAGCCTGACCCGCGTTCCCAAAGACGCCTACCACCGAACTCATGTTGATAATAGATCCGCCGCGTTGTTTCAGCATTGGTTTCAATACATGCTTGGTCAGATTAAAAACAGATTTCAGATTGGTTTGTATAACGTCGTCCCATTGCTGTTCGGTCATACGCAACATTAACCCATCCCGCGTAATTCCCGCGTTGTTCACGACGATATCAATTTTTCCATACGCCCCTAAAACGTCGGCGATCAGTTTTTCGGCGTCGCTGAACGAACTTGCGTCCGAACGGAACGCCAGAACGGACGCGCCCGCGCCGGTTAATTCTTCGACAATGGCCGCCGATTTTTCCGCTGAAGATTCGGAAACATACGTAAACGCCACCCTTGCGCCTTCTGCGGCAAATTTCCGGACGATAGCTTCTCCGATCCCGCGCGAGCCGCCGGTGACGAGGGCGACTTTATTTTCCAGTAAATTCATAAGTTACAAATGATTGGTTAGTGCAATTATTTGTTTGTTGGGATTTTCGCCGCAAAGCTACGTTTTCCAAAGATATATAAGTTCAGAAATTGCGTTTTAGGCGACGGTGGCTAACGCATCCTGCATATCCTGAAATCCTGATTCAGACAAATGGGCCAACACTAAAGGAGAGGTAGAATCTTACGTCTATATATATCCAAACCTCAACAAATCGGGCTGTTTTGCTGTTTAAAACATTTTATATGATCTAAATGGGCTATGGCGACTTTTGTTAAAGAACAGGAAAATATTGAAGTAATCGGCGCGCGGGTGCATAACCTCAAAAATATTGATATTCTGATCCCGCGCTATAAAATGGTTGTCATAACAGGATTGAGCGGGAGCGGAAAATCTTCTTTAGCATTTGACACCATTTACGCGGAAGGGCAAAGGCGCTATATGGAAACTTTTTCCGCCTACGCGCGCCAATTCATTGGAACCATGGAACGCCCGGACGTCGACCAGATCACCGGTCTAAGCCCAGTAATTTCCATAGAACAAAAAACCACCGGCAGAAATCCGCGTTCGACCGTCGGCACTATTACCGAAGTCTATGATTTTCTGCGTCTCCTTTTCGCCCGCGTCGGCGACGCTTATTCCTTTAAAACGGGTAAGCGAATGGTTAAATTTACAGAAGAACAGATCATACAAAGTCTCCTTTCCAGTTTTTCCGATAAAAAGATCATGTTGCTCGCTCCGGTCGTGCGGGGTCGAAAAGGGCATTACCGCGAACTATTTGAAGGAATCCGCAAACAAGGCTATACAAAAGCTCGGATCGACGGGCAGGTAGAAGAACTGATCCCCGCCATGCAGATCGACCGATTCAAAGTACACGATATTGAAGTAGTTGTCGACCGGCTGCAACTCAACGAAGAACGCCGCGAACGCTTTAACAGTTCGCTGCAGACCGCGCTAAAAATGGGCAACGGCTTCATCATGATCGTGGATACGGATACCGGCGAGGTTTCGCAATATTCCAAACACCTAATGGATCCCGAAACAGGCGTCTCCTATGAAGACCCTTCGCCCAACACGTTTTCTTTCAATTCTCCTTATGGAGCGTGCCCGGTTTGTAAAGGGCTGGGCCATGTAAGCGAAGTCGATATGTCCAAAGTCATTCCCGACGATAGCAAGAGCATTAACGACGCCGGAATTGTTCCCTTTGGCGAAGTACGCGAAAATTCTATTTTTCAACAGTTACGCGCCGTCGCGAAACGCTACGGGTTTACTTTTTCAACGCCCATCCGGGATATTCCCCAGGAAGCGCTGAACAAGATTCTTTACGGAGGTGAAAAATCGACGTATAAATTGCCTCCGGGCGTACCCGAATCCAATTTATACGTTTACGACGTCGCGCACACGGGTTTGGTTCCGATGCTCCATCACTGGTTTAGCGACTCCACCTCTGAAAGAATTACTAGCTGGGCGGAAGAGTTCATGACCGTCGCGGACTGCCGCGAATGCGGCGGGCTACGGCTCAAACAGGAGAGCCTGCATTATAAAATTAACGAACTCAATATTGGCGAACTTGCTAATATGGACCTTCTCGAACTCAGCGCATGGTTTGAAGGGATCGAAAACCGCCTGTCCGAACGGCAGCAGACCATCGGTAAAGATATTTTCAAAGAGATACGCCTCCGATTGGGCTTCCTGCTCAACGTCGGGCTGGATTATCTTTCTTTGAATCGCCCTGCCGGAAGTTTATCAGGCGGCGAAGCGCAACGGATCCGGTTGGCGACGCAAATCGGTTCTCAACTGACCGGCGTCACTTATATTTTAGACGAGCCGAGCATTGGTTTGCACCAGCGCGACAATCAGAAACTCATCGAATCGCTTCGCCATTTAGCCAAAATCGGCAATACCGTCATTGTCGTGGAACACGATAAAGACGTGATGATGGCCTCAGATTATCTGATCGACCTCGGCCCCGGCGCCGGAAAGCATGGCGGCGAACTGGTCGGGCAGGGAACTCCGGCAGAATTTCTGAAAAACCATACCCTGACGTCCGATTACCTGAACAAGCGCCTGCAAATAGCGACTCCCGCCAGCCGGCGCGCCGGAACGGGCGAGTTCCTTGAGCTAAAGGGCGCGCGCGGCAACAACCTCAAAAACGTGCATATTAAAATTCCCTTAGGGACGTTCGTCTGTGTAACGGGCGTTTCCGGCAGCGGCAAATCTACACTGATCAACGAAACACTATACCCTATACTACGGCGCCATTTTTATAACAGCGCCAAAAAGCCCGCTCTATTCGACGAAGTAACCGGTTTGCAGTATCTGGATAAAGTCATTGATATCGACCAGTCCGCCATAGGGCGGACGCCGCGCAGCAACCCCGCCACCTACACCGGCGTTTTTACGGATATCCGCGCCATTTTTGCCGGGCTACCGGAAGCCAAGATCCGGGGTTATAAACCTGGCCGCTTCAGTTTCAACGTCAAAGGCGGACGGTGCGAAACCTGCGAGGGCGCGGGCAAAAAGACCATCGAAATGAACTTCCTGCCCGACGTAGAGGTCGATTGCGATACCTGCCTCGGCAAACGCTATAACCGCGAAACCCTTGAAATCCTATATAAAGGGAAATCTATCAACGATGTTCTGAACATGACCGTCGAGGAAGCCGTCGATTTTTTTAAGAACATTCCCAATATTTACCGCAAAATGCGCACCCTTCACGAGGTTGGTCTTGACTACCTGACCCTCGGGCAGCAGGCGACGACCCTCTCCGGCGGCGAGGCGCAGCGCGTCAAACTGGCTGAAGAACTGTCGAAAAAAGACACCGGTAAAACCTTTTACATTCTTGACGAGCCAACCACCGGCCTTCATTTTGAAGATATTCGCCATTTGCTGGACGTATTGAATAAGCTGGTACAAAAAGGAAACACCGTCGTCGTCATCGAGCACAATATGGACGTCGTTAAAGTAGCCGACTACGTGATCGATATGGGTATGGAAGGCGGCGGTCGCGGCGGTTCGGTAGTTTTTGCGGGTACGCCGGAAGGACTTGCGGCAGATCCGGTTAGTTACACAGGACGATTTCTGAAATTGGAACTGTAAAAAACGCTGGAAACAGTGTTGAAGATCAAGATAAACGATCAGTTATAATTATTTTCGAGGCGTCCAAAATCAAATTGTAAGGTAGAATCGTATCTGACCGATACGGCGTTCTCATGGCGTAGAGCGATAAAGGGAATATTTAATTCCGATACTAATACTTTTACCATCTTTTCCTCGAATATGGATTCCCAAAAACTGGAGCCACGCGCCGCAACGGCCAGCAGATCAAAATCTTTTTTTCTCGCATAAGCAAGCACAGTTGCCGCCGTTTTTTCGCGCAATAACGTCTCAACCGAGATTTCCACATTGACATTATGAGCGGCAAATATTTGACGCGCCTTTTTTAAGGCATTCGTATCGTCCGTTTCGTCTGTTTTTTCGACGCAGACGATCCGTATGGACGCCCCAAAAGAATACGCAATAGTGGTCAGTTCTTTGATTTCGGATTCCATAAAATCAAGGCTTTCCATCTCGCAAACCAGCAAAATATTTTGGACGTCGTGGAAACGGTCATTAACGGGGCTAATAAAAACAGACCGCGACGCATGTTTCGCTACGTTATAGAAAACGCTTCCCTTCCATTGCGATTCTATATCCTGAAAGTCGTTCGCGCCGAGGACGATCATTTCAACGTTTTCCTCGTTGGAGGCTTCGACGATCGCTTCGCTGACCGGGCCAAAAAAAGTCTGATAAGCCAGCGGCCGACGGCCGGCCGAGCGAACGTCTTCTTGCTCGATAAAATCTTTCAGTCTGCGTTCGGTAGCCTGGTAGGCGCGTTGCGTGACTTTTGCTATTTCCGACGCCTCCCGTCCGTATGGAATTGGTTTTGGACATACGCCGATCAGTTTGATTGCCCCGTTTAAACGGACGGCTAAACTACAAGCATTTTGAAAAACGACGGCGGCGGCGGCGGAAAAATCAAGGGGAGCTATAAAGGTTCGCATAGTAGATAGTTTGGTTAGTCAGTAAGTAAAAGAAAATATGTTGGTATGATAACGTTTTTCAGGTAATTAAAATTCGTTTCCTTAAAATAATAGTAAAAATTTTAACTCGCCGGAAAACCAGCCCCCGCAGGCGTCGGCCGATGCGGCGAAAATACCTCAACGCCTTAGGGGCCGGCTGGAAGAGTAGCATCCGGGGCGCCGTCAAAATACAGGCGTTCAACCTAATCGACCTATAAGTATATTTTTTAGTATATTTTTTGAACGTAGGGCGCTTCCATTTTATTGCGCAAAAAAAGGGCTTTTTTGAACGGGAAATCATTTATCCTCACGCTCAAAAAAGCCCTTCGCAGCTCGTCACGACGCTACAACTTCTGATCATTGCTTCTCAACACATCAGCGTCATATCGTTTATAATTTTATATAACCGCGCACAAATCAAAAACCTGAGCTAAATCGTCATTCATTTTCACCACACTTTCGCCCGTTCCTGTTCGGGCCGCCACATCCCGTCGCCCGGTTTTACGCCGAAAGTTTTATAAAACTCCGGCATATTGGACAACGGCCCGTTGCAACGATATTTTCCCGGCGAATGCGGATCTATAGTAATGCGCTGCGCTTTGGACTCGTCACGGAGATTTTGCCGCCAGATTTGGCCCCAGGAAAGGAAAAAACGCTGATCGGGCGTAAAGCCGTCTATGGTATTGTTGGATTTGCCCTGATTAGAATAGGTTTTGAACGCTTCGTAGGCAATGCTAATCCCGCCAAAATCGGCCAGATTTTCGCCCATCGTCAGTTTGCCGTTGACGTGAAGGGTATCCAGCACGGTAAATTTGTCGTATTGCGCGCCCACCTGCGCCGCTTTTTGGTCAAATTTTTTAGCGTCATCCTCAGTCCACCAGTCCGTAAGATTGCCGTCCGCGTCGTATTGCCTTCCTTCGTCGTCAAAGCCGTGGGTCATTTCGTGACCGATCACGGCGCCGATACCGCCATAATTAACGGCGTCGTCCGCATTCGGATCAAAGAAAGGAAAACGCAGGATACCCGCCGGGAAAACAATCTCGTTGCGCACGCCTTCATAATATGCGTTGACGGTAGGCGGGGTCATTTCCCAGAGCGACGGATCGGCGGGTTTACCCAGCCGGTTTACATTGTCGTAGTATAAAAATTTATTGGCGGCCACGACGTTGCCAAAGTAATTATTCCGGTCGATCTGAACGATACTGTAATTTTTAAACTTGTCGGGATAGCCAATTTTCAGCGCGAATTTAGATAATTTATATAGCGCCCGTTTTTTGGTCTCCGCCGTCATCCAGTCGAGGTTTTGGATCCGTTTTTGGAAAACCTTCGTCAGGTTGTCCACCATCTCCAGGATTCGTTGCTTGGCTTCCGGTTTGAAATATTTGTCCACATAGAGACTTCCGAGCGGTTCGCCGATATAATTGTCGGCGGCGTTCATCACTCGCTTCCAGCGGGGCTGCATTTCCTTTTGGCCGTTCAACAGTTTTACAAAACTAAATCCTTCCGCCACAAACGGACTGGACAAATAGGGAAGCGCCCGCTTAACGACGCACCAGCGGAGATAATTTTTCCACTGGTCGAGTTTCTGCGTTTTCAGCGCCTGGTCGATCTGTTTCATAAAATTCGGCTGCCGAACAATGACGGTATCCGCGTTCGCCGCCATGTGCGCCAGCATTTCCTTCCAGTCGAACAGCGGGCATAAAACCTGTAATTGTTTGGCTGTTAGTTTGTTATATATTTTGTTTGGATCGCGCTGTTCCACCCTGCTCATAGACGCGCTTGCCAAGCCTTTTTCAAAATTAAACACTTCCTGCGCCGTCGCTTTCGCCCGCAGGTCGCTCTCACCCGTCAGCTTGAAGACGTTCTGTATATGCCGTTCGTAAGCGACGCGAATTCTTTTGAATCGCTCGTCCTCTTTAAGGTAATAATCGCGATCCGGCAAGTGCATCCCGCCCTGCGCAAAGAAAGCGACCCAAGCGGAGCTGTTTTTATCGTCCGGCGCGCAGGTAAAAGAAAACAGCGGATCGTATCCTTCCACCTGTTCCTGCGCGATCTCATCCTGCAAACCCCGGATGTTTCGCACCGCCGCTATCCGTCCCAAAGCGGGACGAATGGGATCGAGCCCGGCTTTTTCAACGGCGATGGAGTCCATGCCGGAAGCGTAAAAATCGCCTACTTTCTGGGACGGGGTTCCGGCTGCGGACGGCGCCGAAGCGGCCGTTTCCAAGACCTCTTTCAGCGCTTTCTGGTTAAAATCAAGCAGTTCATTAAAACTTCCCCAACCGGATTCGGACGGCGGGATCGGCGTCGCTTTCAGCCAGGCGCCGTTTGCGTATTCGTAAAAATCCTGGGCGGGCGAAACGGCCAGATCCATATTTGCCGAGTCAATGTATTTTTTACCGCCGACGGTAACCGTCCCAGTTGCTGGGCCCATCGAAGCGGCAGATTTTTTGCCGCAGGCGCCAATAGCGACCGCCGCAATAACAAATGCAGGCCATATAATTGCCCGCCAATTTATTTTATTCATAAAAATATTATTAAAAAATAACTTATAATTCATAACTCATAACTTCCTACCACACTTTCGCCCGCGCGCTTTCCGGTTTCCACATTGCGTCCCCTTCTTTTACGTTAAACGCCCGATAAAATTCCGGCATATTGGATAGCGGTCCGTTGCAGCGGAAGCGGCCTGGCGAATGCGGATCCGTATTGATCAGTTGCGCGCGTTGTTCGGGACGCGTATTTTCCCGCCAGATCTGTGCCCATGAAAGAAAAAACCGCTGATCGGGCGTAAAACCGTCAATTTTAGTATCCGTTTTGCCCTGCGGGGTGTATGTCTTGAAGGCTTCGTAGGCCAGACTAAGACCGCCAAGGTCGGCTAGGTTCTCGCCCATCGTCAGTTTTCCGTTGACGTGCATGGTATCCAGCACAGTGTAGGCGCTGTATTGCTCGCCCACCCTGGCCGCTTTTTGGTCGAATTTTTTGGCGTCGTCGGCCGTCCACCAATCGCGCAGGTTTCCGTCGGCGTCGAATTTACGGCCCTGGTCGTCGAACCCGTGCGTCATTTCGTGACCGATGACCGCGCCGATGCCGGCATAATTAACGGCATCGTCCGCGTTTGGGTCGAAGAAAGGGAACCGCAAAATGCCGGCGGGAAAAGTAATGTCGTTGCGCTGGGCGCTATATGAAGCGTTGACGGTCGGCGCGCTCATGTTCCAGGTCGTCCGGTCAACCGGTTTGCCAACCTTATTGACGTTATCGAAATATAGATAGCGGCTATTGGCGATCACGTCGTTGAAGTAACTTTTTCGGTCGATCGGAACGCCGCTATAATCTTTCCACTTATCGGGATAACCAATTTTAGGCGTAAATCTGGATAGTTTATAGAGGGCCTGCTGTTTCGTGGCATCGCTCATCCAGTCCAGTCCCTGAATCCGTTTTTCAAACGTTTTAGACAGATTGCCAACCAGTTCGAGCATACGGGCTTTGGCCGCCGGAGTGAAATAAGTAGCCACGTAAATACTGCCCAGCGGATCAGCCATCAACCGGTCGGTCGCGCCCATTACGCGCTTCCATCGCGGCTGCATTTCTTTCTGGCCGCTGAGCGTCTGGTTGAATTTAAAACTTTCAGCGACAAAAGCGGAACTCAGAAAAGGCGCGGCATGATCCAGCACGCACCACCGGAGATAGTTTTTCCATTGGTCGAGTTTTTCTTTTTTCAGCAAAGCCTCTATTTCTTTCATAAAACCGGGCTGCGAAACGATTACTGTGTCTGATTGAACAGATAATTTGGTCAGCATTTCCTGCCAGTGAAACAAAGGGGCCAGCGCGTTCAACTCGGCGACCGTCATTTTGTGGTACGTCTTGTTGGGGTCGCGTCTTTCTACACGAGTCATAGAAGCGTTCGCCAGCGCTTTTTCAAACCGGACGACCTCCAGCGCGGTTTCTTTGGCCCGCGCTTCGCTTTCGCCGGTCAGTTTGAACAGGTTGGTTATATAGACCTCGTAAGCGGCGCGGATTTTTTTGGAGTTATCGTCCTCTTTAAAGTAGTAATCGCGGTCGGGCAGGTGAATGCCGCCCTGCGAGAAGAAAGGAACCCAGCTATTGGTGTTTTTGGCGTCCTGCCCGGTTCCGAATCCAAAAACGGAACCAATTCCGTCTATGCGGAGCGCGGCGATCTCGTCCTGTAACCCCCTAATGTTTTGGATAGCGTCAATGCGCTCAAGCCAGGGACGGATGGGCGCCGCGCCCGCTTGTTCAATCGCGACGGAGTCCATACCGGCGGCGAAAAAATCGCCGATTTCCTGCTGCGGGGTTCCTTTGGCGGCGCCCGACGCGGCTGCGGTCTCCAAGATATTCTTCAACGCTTTCTGGTTAAAATCGCTCACCAGGTTGAAACTGCCCCAGCGGGATTCGGCGGGCGGAATAACGGTGTTTTTCAGCCAGGTCCCGTTGGCATATTCGTAAAAATCCTGTCCGGGCGAAACGGCGGGATTCATATTGGCCGGATCAATGAACTTCTGACCTGAAGTTCCGCCGCCCATAGAGCCGGTTGTTTTTTTAGAGCATCCCCCAACAACGATGCAACCGACAACGGCTGCCATCCAACATATTTTATTCATAGCAAGATTTGAAATAGTTAATTTTATAAATATTTAGTTCCTTTACTTAGTTTATTTTGATACAAATAAGGACTTGAAATAACAAAATTCATTAGTTATGCGGATAATGGGTTGAAAAGTTGCAATAGCGGTTAAATACCGGGCTGCCTTTTGCGGATATTTAACTGTAAACCATTACGGACATAGCGTTTCCGGGTTATCTTTTAGCTCGACCTTTCCTCAGATTGAGCGCAGTCTGAAGGAGCGGTTATATATGACGCATACACGAGTCATGTACGGCTTATGTACGGCTTATGTATGACTTGGGGGGTTAGCGAATAATAAGGACGAACGGACGTCCGGGCCGGAATTTACGGGATGAAAGAGACCATGCTCCCCTTGTACGGACTTCCAATTTTCGGGTCTATCGTCCCGGAGGCTTTTTTAGATTTTTTAACCCATTATTCGCATTATTTACCATTTTTCATTTACCATTAAACACCGGCTTTCTTTTTTCTAAAAATGCCGCAATTCCCTCTTTAGCGTCGGCGGTAGCGGCCGCCGCAACCTGCCAGTCAGATTCCCGCCCCAGTTGCGTATCCAGGTCGTTGGCGAACGTTTGATTGAGCGCTTTTTTGGTCAGCGCCAGCGCGCGGGTGGCCGATTGTGCCAGCGAGGCGCTCAACTGCCTGACTTCGGCGTCGAAATCGGAGTCCGGAAATACTTTATAGATCATTCCCATGGCCAGCGCGTCTTTGGCCGAAACGCGTTCGCCGGTGAGCAGCAGCGCCGAAGCCCGTTGCCAACCGATCAGTCGGGGCAATATCCAGGTTCCTCCCGCGTCGGGAATCAGGCCCACTTTGACGAATGCCTGCATAAAAGAGGCCGACTCCGCCGCTACGACGATATCGCACGCGAGGGCAATATTTAAGCCCGCGCCTGCCGCTACGCCGTTGACCGCGGCCACCACAGGCTTCTCTAAATGCCTGATTTTTAACACAATAGCATTATACCCCTCCTCAAGGGTTTCCCGCACGGACCGGGCTTCCGGCCCGAAGGTTTTAGAAAGGTCGGCGCCCGTGGAGAAGGCTTTGCCCGCGCCAGTCAGGACGACGCAGCGGACGTCGGCGGCTTTATCGCATTCCCCTAAGGCTTTTTTTAAACCGCCGATCATTTCCCAGTCAAAACTATTATAGACCTGCGGGCGGTTAAGCGTGATCCGGGCAACGCCGTTTTCTTTTTCCAGTAGGATGCTTTCCATAGCGGGCGGGGTTCGTTAACGGCGGACTCTCAAAATTGTACCAATGTGGCGTATCGCTTCAATGAGCATTTTTGCCAGAACAAAATTATAAAAATTATCGCCGATGAACGATAATCTTTTATCCCATCCCGCGACGATGATAATAATCAAAGCGGCCAATGACGTCCGTCATTGGCCGCTTTTAAATAGTCTCCGACTTTTGCATCAGAAAAAAATGTATTAATAGCCAACAATATGAAATTCACGAAAAGATTAATACTTACACTCCTGATTTCTTTTGCCGTATTAGTAATGGCAGACGCACAAAGCGTAAATAATATGATTGGCGTGCAAGGAAGTTCATTTGGGCTTTGGCTAATTGGCCTCATTATCCTGGCTCCCTTTGTGGCGTTAGTGCTCAAATTATATAACGATTTTAATGCCCAGATTACTAAAAATCAGCTTTGGAAAAACCAGGGAATGGATAAACATTTCTCTGAATATCTAAACAACCTGGACAAAAATCAAATCAGGCAATTGACGACCATGAAAAATAAAAAGAAATGCGAATCTTGTAAAAAAGCGGATTCGTGTATCCCGTTAAAGTCTTCCATCCTCCTGATTCTTTTGTTTTTCACGACACAGGCCTTATTTGCTCAAAATCCTAACGCCTCTCCCCCGCGTTTATCCACCCAGCCGGGTATAATCATCGCGATCGTATTGACCTTTATTCCTATTTTATTAGGAGCGGCATATGCATTGATAAAGGCAAATAATGCAGTGAGATTTTATTTTAATACAGCTAAAATAAAAGCAGCCGAAGAATTTGCGGAACGACTGAAAAATTTAAACGACCCCGATGTAAACCAGCGCTTAGAAAAAAGGGAAACCGCCTTAAATTATCATTTAACCAATCATGAACTTTCGGGCATTGAATTACCAGAAGATGTAAAAGGAGTCTTTCAAAATGTAAGGAATAAACAAGAAGTACATTTTACCGCATTGAAAAAGAAGGCCGTCAATAGGCCTGCTTTAGCGCCGGACATTACCAAGCTAATTTTATGGTATTTAGGTTGCGCCACTTTTTGGCTGGTACTGGGTTCCGGGATTGGCGAATATGTAGGAATTAAATTTATTTCGCCGGACGTCGACCACGTCAGCTGGCTGAGTTTTGGCCGATTACGACCGGTACACACCAACATCGTTTTTTGGGGCTGGGCTTCCATCGGTTTGATCGGGCTGGGTTATTATGTGGTTCCTACAGTAAGTAATACAAAGATTTATAGCATAAAATGGGGCTGGATAGCTTTGGGGCTGACTAATTTGATGGTCGTATTGGGATCAATATGCCTGGCGTCTGGTATTAATAATGGGGGCGGAGAATTCAGGGAATATATATGGCCCGTCATGGCATTATTTGCGGTGGCGCTCATTTTAACGTTAGCAAATTTCCTTTTAACTGTGGCCAAACGAACGACAAAAGAAATTTATATCTCCAATTGGTACATTGTTTCTGCAATCATTTTTACGATCATCGTTGCCCTCACGGCTTATCTGCCTTTTTGGCAGGATGGAGTCAGCGAAACCATTGTACAAGGATATTTTATGCACTCCGGCGTCGGAATGTGGTTTACCCTTTATACCCTGGGGTTATTATATTACTTTATTCCACAACAAATTAATATACCTATCTACGCATATAGTTTAGGGATATTGGCTTTTTGGACGCAGATATTATTTTATACCGTCATTGGTACGCATCACTTTGTGTTTGCGCCTGTGCCTTGGTGGCTGCAAACGGTTGCCATCGTCGGCAGCGGCGGTATGATCATACCAGTGGTAGCGGCGACCATCAATTTTTCGATGACCTTTAAAGGACAATGGCATAAGGTGGTCCATAGTTATACCCTTCCGTTTTTCCTGGTGGCGGTGGTATATTATTTTATCGTGTCTATGCAAGGCACCGTTGAGGCGTTTAAATTTACCAACCTTCTTTGGCATTTTACCGATTTCACCGTCGCACACGCTCATTTGGGTTTTTATGGTATCATTACCTTTGCCATTTGGGGAGGCGTTTATGCCATCGCGCCTCGATTAACCGGTAAAGAACCGCCACAACATTTAGTGGGCGTTCATTTTTGGCTTGCGTTTATAGGGCTAATGTTTTACGCTATTCCTTTATCTATTGGCGCCACTTTTAGGGGTCTGATGTGGATGGAAGGTAAACCGTTCATTGACAGCGTTGTCATGATGTTCGATTATTGGTTGTGGAGGGCGATAGGCGGTAGTTTGATGTTCATTTCTCACTTGGTTTTTGCTTATAATTTTTACAAAATGACGACCAAAGAAGCGGAAGAAATAGACGTCAAAGAAGAAGCGTTCAGAATATTGGAAACCCAGCTTCAAACTCAATCAAATTAACCTCAACGATATGAATATTTTCGACGATCATAAAAAACTATATACGACGGCTGGGCTTTTATTTTCTTTTTTGACATACATCGTCGTCATTATGCCCGCGTTCCAGAATCAAAAAAATAACGCCCCCTTACCCGGCTCTATGCCGCTTAAAGGAGACGCCCGGGAAGGAAAATTAATTTATATTGCAGAGGGTTGCGTAGGTTGTCATTCGCAGCAAGTGCGTAATGTTGAGATGGATAAAATGTTTGGTTCCCGACCCGGTATGGCCTCTGATTACGCCAATATAGGAAGAACCAGTATCTGGCAGAACACCGCTACGCTCATGGGTACCGAACGTACCGGACCCGACCTGACCGACGTCGGCAACCGGCAATCCAGCAAAGACTGGAATTTAATGCATTTATACAACCCCAGGACAGTAGTGGCCCAGTCTATCATGCCCTCTTATCAATGGCTTTTTGAAATAAAAGGTAAACCTGCGCTAACCGACGTAGTAGTGAATGTGCCGTCGCAATTTACGGAAAATACAACGGGGAAAATAGTCGCAAAAAAAGAGGCTTTACAGTTGGTAGCTTATATACAATCTTTAAAACAAGCGCCGCTTCCGGAGGGTGTTACGCCTATTGCATTTTTATATAAAAAACAAGTTAAAGAAAGCCCTTCTTCAAAAGACGGCGCCTCCATCGCGGATGGGAAAGCATTATTTACCGCGAATTGCCAAAGTTGTCATCAAGAAAATGGAGAAGGTTTGAAAGGGGCATTTCCGCCTTTAAAAGGCAGCCCAATTGTGAATGGAAACAATTTAGAATTATATGTAGATATTATCATGAACGGGTACGACGCCAGGGCGGAATATGGTGTAATGGGAGCAGTAGGAACCAATATGAATTTTGACGAGCATCAGGTGGCCGCTATCATGAACTACGAAAGAAGCGCCTGGGGAAATACCGGAAAAAAAGTGAGCCCTGAAGAAATAAAGAAGATCATGGATTTTGTAAAAATTAAAGCGGCGTCAACAAAAAAAGCATTATGAAAAAAATCGTCCTACCACTATTGGCACTCTTATTGTTCGCAATTCATTCGGCGTCTACCGCCTGCGAGGTCTGCGAACGGAATCAGCCTAAAGTTTTAAGAGGGATCGTACACGGCTCCGGGCCCGACAGCAATTACGATTATATTAGTATAGGCATAACTATTCTCATTGGGGTATTCACCTTGTTTTATAGCGTCAAATGGCTCATGAAACCGGGGGAAAGAAACGCAGATCACATTAAATACTCTATTTTAAACTAAAAAATGACGAGCAATAAAAGTTCTGTAATTCTGTTTATAGACGACAATCCAAAACCTTACGGCGAGTTTTCAGCGCCTGTTAATTTTGATTTAGACACGCGAAAGTTAGCGGATGGCGAACATACGCTAAAAATTGTGAGCAAAGACCCGTTGGGTAAGGAAGGCGTTCGTAAAATTCCGTTTATTGTAAGAAACGGCCCGGCCATCGCCTTAGAAGGGATTAATGATCATGAAATTGTTGACGGCATAATTCCATTGATGATAAACGCCTATAGCAAAGGCGACCAGAAACGATTTTTGATAGAAGGCAGCGAAACGCCTCATTCCATTCCTGCCTGGTTTTGGGCGGTCATCATTGGATTCGCAGGCTGGGCGCTCTATTATGCCGTCACGTCGCTGAACACGCCTTTATCGGTAATATTATATCAGCGGAATTAATTTTGAAATATTTTCCGGTAAAAAGCGACGAACAGCAGTTCCAGGGTTGATGGTAATCATTGTGCGTTTTACTTTATTCCGCGAGCTTTGTAGAAATAAAGCAATGCTTCACTATTTAAATAGAGTATACCTATGAAACTCTCCATACAATCCTCCACGAAAATAGCTGAATACCAAAAAGTATTTTCCGACCAGTTCCCCTATTTGAAAATAGATTTTTTTGCCCAGCCTACCTCCTGCGGCAGAACGGCCTGGTTAAAATATAGTATCCCCAACCGCCAGGAGCGCTTCGGCGAACTCGTTGGCTTTACGGCCAACGACGCTCCTTTTGAAGCGTCCAAAACCTTGACGGTTGCTCAATTTGAACAAAAAATGTATGAACATTACGGCGTTATCGTCCAGGTTTTCCGAAAGTCCATGGGCAGTTGGCTCATCACTTCCGTCACAGAAAATTGGACGCTGGACGCGCAGAATAAAAAAGGAGCAGAAGCTACTGCCAGAACGGAATGGTTTTACAGGGAGCGAATTAATGAATCGAACCTGGTCTAAATCTTTTTATTCCCGCTGCGGACGCTAATTGACCAGGTTTTTTAATTTATTGAGCTCAAGAATTTGGATTTTACCATCGTCGACGGCGATTAATTTTTCTTCCCGGAAATCGGTCAGCGTACGGATAGCCGTTTCTTTTGCCGTTCCTGCCAGCGCTGCGAGGTCGTCGCGGAGCAAAGAAATAGGCGCGTTTCCGTAGTGCTCATACAAACGGCAAAGCGCGTCGGCGACCCGTTTTCGGACCGAATTATACGCCAGGTTGAGCAAATATTGTTCCTGTTCGGCGATTTTGCCGGCAAGTAATTTGATGAACCGGTTGGCGACGTCGCGGTTTTGGAAGACAAGTTTGAAAAAATCATCTTTTTGTATCAGCGCTAATTCGCCCGCGTCGAGCATAATCGCCGATTCTGTGTACTTGCCGCCGTTGAGCAGATCGGTATGTCCGAAAAAATCATCTTTGTCCAGGACGGACAGGATCAATTCTTTGCCGTCGTCGTTTTGTTTGGATATTTTTACCTTCCCACTTTTAATGAAGTAAAAATACCGGGGGAGGGAACCTTCCGTATAAATGGGGTCTTTCTTACCGAGAAGCCGGGTCTCGCGTTCCTGCGCCAGATCCTTAAAAGCCGTAGCGCCGAGGGTCTCGTTCACAAAAGCGCCCATATCAACAGAAGCCAGATTCAGTTTTTCGGCTTTCTGAAGGCGCATTTCCACTACCTGCAGCAATTCGTTGGTTTCAAAAGGCTTGGTGACATAGTCGTCGGCGCCGAGATTCATGCCGTACCGGAAATCCACATTTTGCGCTTTAGCTGTCAAAAAAATGAAAGGAATGTTGGCCGTTTTCGGCTTCGAGTTCAAAATTTTCAGGGTGGCATAGCCGTCCAAAACAGGCATCATGACGTCGCAAATAATCAGGTCGGGGAGGATCTGTTCGGCTTTTTCGATACCGGTCTTGCCGTTTTCAGCGGTATGGGCTTCGTAGCCTGCCAGCGTCAGAATCTCGGCCAGGTTTTCGCGAATATCAATATTGTCTTCTACGATCAGTATCTTCTTCATCAGTTTTTATAAAGCTGGTTTTAGCACATATACCTCTTGCGAAAATTCTATCGTAAAAGTACTTCCTTTATCCAGGACGCTCTCAAATGAAAGTACCCCGCCCAACAGACCCAGGTAACGACTAACAATATTAAGCCCCAATCCGGTTCCTTTAATGATCGTCGCGTTGGAGGCCCTGAAAAAACGGTCGAATATATAAGGTTTATCGGCGTCGGGGACGCCAATGCCTTCATCCCGAACGGCAATTCGCAAGGGAGGGCTCGTAATAAAGCAGGTAATCTGGCTCCCTTCGCCGGAATATTTTGAAGCGTTCGATATCAGGTTAATCAGCGCCATGTGTAGAATTTTTTTATTCAGGAGCGCTGAAAAATGCGGCGGCAAATGGTCTTCACCGATCAGCGTTTGCCTTGGTTTTAAAAATCCTTTTGCTTCTTCAAAAACTTCGTTACAAAAATCTTTAAGAAACACTTCCTCTTTTTGAACTTCTACCTGCCCCTCTTCCAGCCGGCTAAGCGACAGAAAATCGTTCAGAATCGTATTTAAATTATCGACTGCCGATCTTATCTTTTGATAATGGCGCTCGCGTTTAGGCTGATCCTCGGCAGTTTTGTAAGCCGCCATCAAATCCGCTGAAGAGAGAATGGTACTCAGGGGCGTCCGGAATTCGTGCGACGCCATAGAAACAAAACGGCTTTTCAACTCGCCCATTTCCTGTTCCTTTTGTAGGGCTATTCGTAATTCAGCCTGGACGATTTGCAGAGAATTTTCGACTGATTTGCGTTCCTGAACCTCGCTTTCATATTGCCGGTTAGTAGCCAAAAGTTTGTTGACCAGATCCGACAGTTTTTCGGTGCGATCGTCTATCCGGTCTTCGACGTCGGCATGGATATTTTGCGCCAATTCTTCATCGCGTTTTTGGGCGCTGACGTCGTGAACGACGCCCGTAAAAAGCAGCCGCCCGTCTAGTGTCGCTTCGCTGACCGAAAGCCAAAACGGAAAAAGAGTTCCGTCTTTACGTTTGCCCACTACTTCGCGTCCGATTCCGATAATGCGTTTAACGCCCGTCGTCCGGTAATTTTCCAGGTAGCCGTTGTGGTTTTCATGGTAGGGCGAAGGCATAAGCATATTAATATTTTGCCCAATCATCTCGCTTTCGGAGTAGCCGAAAATTTTGCAGGTTGCCGGATTCACAAATTCTACATGGCCTTGTTCGTCAATCGTAAGTATGCCGTCCACCGTCGTCTGCAAAATAGCTTGCAGGCGCAGGGAAAGATCCTGGTGGCTCTCCATTTTCGGTAAACCCTGTTCGTTCGTATTCAAGTTTTCCTACTTTTTGACGCGCTCATATTTTTCCGGAATATCATATTCTATCTTTTTGACCTTAAATCTAGCATAACTAAAGTCGCCTTTTTCTAACCGCCAGAGCGCCTCTATAACAATGGGAACCCTGACGCCTTTTATTTCTTGATAATCAGACATTTTACCGATCCAGGTTTCCAGATTTTCTTTGTCCATATATCGTTTTGTTTCCATTTGCGTAATCTCTCCAATCTCATTAAAGGTTACCGTGTAAGATAAGAATAATCCCTGGTAATTAAATGTTAATTTTGCAGTCCGCGTATTAATGGGCGCCCATTGCAGCCGCTCGCTTGGGAGCAAATTGGTTGGAAACCAAACGCCTTCGGCAAGCCACCGCAATAATTCGCCCTGATTATATTGTTCGCCGATGCCGTCCACTATGTTATATAGCGAGAAAAGTGAAACAATGAGCCTTCCGCGGTCCGAAATGTACATATCGCGGGCGGTAAACATAGACGTCGCGCCTTTCCATATAAAGCCTGGCTTTTCAGTTGTAAAGTATTGCTCTCCCTGTATATTTACCCATTCTTTATCCAGCCCGGTTTTAAATTGTCCGTCGTGGATAAGCCGGGCGTAGCGAATATAAGGCTGGCCCTCTTTCAAAACATGTCTGAAATAGCGTTGCACTGGTTCAGGCAAACCGGTAATTTGCTTATAATCAAATGTTTTGACTATAATAGGACCTGTATTAGCAAACAACTCCTTTACTTCCTTTTTGAATTGAATAGATAAATTTATTCTGCCAATAATCAGCGTCAATATAAGAAGCACGCTTATGCTCAATAAAATTATCATCCCTTTTTTATATTTCATTTTAATTTTAACAGGTTGTATCTTACTACCTGCCTCCGACCGGGATGAAAAACGTTTGAGTTTCTTTATATTAAAACAAGTTAAAAATCACTTCCGCAATTGATAGACGGTGATGATAGCAATGATCGTTAAAATCAGGGTATAGACCAGCTTATTATATCTAGCTAACCAATTGGGAAGATAAATATCAAAATTATCTTTCGTTGAATTGGAGTAATGGCGGGCGACAATCGTTAAGGGGCAAACGAATTTAAAAATCAATAAGGTGACGCTTTCTATCAATATCAATCCATATCCAATCCAAAGCACTTTGTCAATTTTATTTACAACGACGGCATAAAGCATATAGAATATAACAAAATTGAAAAATAGCCATATTAGTACTCTGTAATTTAAATTATTGTTTCTTTTTTATTTGTAGGATTTGCCATTACATACTGTTTATTTAGTTTATCTCGAGCGTTGGTCACTGTAAATTGCCAATTGATTTTTATTTGTTGTTCATTTCGTTCTTTGACAATTTGAATCACTTCCCGTTCCAGTTTTTCCAGTGTGGGAATTCGTCTGTTCAGGCATTGCCGACTGATGGCCGATAATTCTATTTCCGCCATATTCAACCAACTCGCCCCTTTGGGCGTATATTGCCAATCAAAGCGGTCAGTTAATTCCTGAGCTTTTTGCGCCTCCAAATGCTTGTAAAACGAAGCCGGAGTGTGCGTGTTTAAGTTATCCTGAACAAGGGTTATTTTTGCCTCTTTGGGATATTGTTGGGCAAGAAATAACATAAAGTCGGTATATTCTTTTTGCGTCCTTTGGGTGTACACCTTGGCAAATCTTTTTCCAGTCAATGGTTCTATGGCCATTAACATACAACAGGAACCAAATTTTTCATACGCATAATGCTCTTTTTTTACCCCGTTCTTTTCGCTCATATTGAGCGCGGCTATGACGTCTCCTATTAAAAAACAGGGACGCTCGTCAAAGCACAACACGGGACGCAACTCGTTGTATGCCAATGCGTAAGTCCCTAAAACCCGCTCCATGCGCCAAATAAAATCACTGTTCATGCGACCAATACACCAACATTTCTTTAAATGCGGTTTGAGTTCGTTTTTTTTAAAATAACGCCAACGTGATTATGCGATATACCCTGGCAAAAATCCAACTCCACGGCATGGCTGGCCAACATGCGCAAAGACCATTGGGAATAACCCTCAGGCGGGTCGGCGCATGCCAGGGCGGTGATCTTTGCCCTGGCTTCTCCGCTAATGACGCTGGGACGACCAGGGCGATCTGCATCATACAAAGCTTTATTCAACCCTTGCGTTTCATACTTTTTACCCCATTTTGAAACCACCCCTTGCTGAACGCCCAGAATTTGGGCAACCGCCTTGTAGCTCAACCCTTCGTTGAGTTGCAAAAGCGCCCGTGCTCTGGTTTGGGTGCGAGCTTTGGCGGCCCCCTTAGTAACTATATCATGAAGAGACAATTGGTCTTGTTCAGATAATTTAACGTGATCTTTTTTCATAATATAAATTTATGATCACAAAAGTAATATAAATTTAAATTACAAAGTATTAGCGTGTGAACACTTTTAATCCCTATTAATTTTGTTTTTTTATCCATAGTGTAAATAAGGGGTTAAAAACCAGCAATAGCGGTTTGACGCCGGGCTGTCTTTTATGTACTTTTAACTATAAACCATTTTGAATAAGGTGTTTTTGAGGACCCTTTTAGTTCGACCTTTCCTCAAACTGACTGCTGTTCGAGGGGACGGTCAGACCCGACTCGCGCATGAATCATCTACGGCTTATCTACGGCTTATCTACGGCTTATATACGGCTTATATACGACTCAAGGGGTTGACGGATAACAAACGGCTGCCAATGATAAACGCGCGTTGGGGCCGGGATTTTTGGGATAAAAGGAACTGCGCGCCTGTTACATTCATTTACGGTTTTCGGGTCTGTCGTCCCGGAACCCTTTTTGGACTTTTTCAACCCATTATTCGCATGAATATGTATCAGAAATTTAAAAAGAAACGGGAGGATTTCCTCCCGTCCCGCTTATATCTACTAATTGTTTTAATGAATAATGCGAATAATGGGTTCAAATCATCAAAAACAATATTTTTACTTAATTTTCAGACAAAAATAAGCGTATCAATCGCTTTAGATTGCGCTACAAGAAATAAAAATCTGCTAAATAGTGTATAATTGGTTCTCAAGCGTTT
>JBBRMZ010000024.1:0-30793 GCA_038230555.1 Chitinophagales bacterium | reverse complement strand
GTGCAAATTATATTCTTCAATGGTCGTTAATGGAACGGTAAAAAAATCATTTGACCCTGTGGTTATTCCCACTTCTACCATCGCAAATTTACCCAGGGTCTGAATATTAAAACGATTTGCTACGCTTTCCAGAAAGTCTATTTCTTCCTGCTCTAAGAAATAAAATGTCCATTTATTTGATTTAAAGTTGATTTTCTTTTTAGGGCTTTTTAAAACTGCCGCATCAAGCAAAAGTAGGTCTTTGGCGTCTTTCAGTTCCAAATGTTCAATATGATGATCTAGCGTTTCATCTTTCTCGCAAAGAAGTAATACTACTTCCTGCTGAATATTTGGAAATACTAATTTTTCAAAAGAAATAATGTTAATCTTATTATAAAATTTTGATAGAAAACTCCTTAGTTGTAAGGCGTAAGAAACTTGCAAAACTTCAGCTGGTAAAACGAAGCCAATTCTCCCGCCTTTTTCCTTTAAAAGTAAAGACGAACCAACGACAAATGAAACCCAGGCATTTGTTAGCTTTGAATAAGTTAAACCTGCTCTTATAAAAATATCCTCTGCTTCAATTTGTTGGCGTCTATCAAAAAACTGGTAACGTATATAAGGCGGATTTCCTACAATTAAATCAAAACGTTGTAAAGTATTGTTACAATATGTATGAAAATCAGCGTTGATAATTTGTTTGTTCTTTAAAATTATCTCTTCTGCTTTCGCCGCCTCTATTTCGTTAAGCTCGACGGCAGTAACTGAATGGTATTTGGATTCGTACTTTTTAAGCTGTTTTAGAAAAGTTCCATCGCCGCAACTTGGTTCCAAAATATCGAAGTTGTCGCTACCGTTAATTCCCCACCGCAAAATAAATTCGGCAATCGGCTCGGGGGTATAAAAACCGCCTCTTAGTTTTTCAGGCGTTGCTTCGCTAATTAGCTTCATTTTTTTAGCGGTTTATTTTTAATTAAATAGCTGACCTTTTCTTCAGCAGCTTTGAATACTTCATTAGCAAAATCCGCTTCATCCATTATTTGGTAAACGATGGCGTCGCTGATGAATGCAATTCTTAATGCTCTTTCGCTGACGTTGAAAAACTTAGCAATCTTTTCGATCAATTCTTTGGTGGGTTTGCGATTATTTTTTTCAATTTTACCCAGCATAGACGTGTCAATTCTCAATGCTTCGGCAACTTCGCGCAAAGGAAGATTTTTCTCTTCACGAAGTTTTTTTATCGTATCGCCAAATGTTATTTCAAAATCCATTTTGGACTAATTTAGTCCAAAGATAACGATAACTGTCGAATAACCAAAAAAATAAAGTAATTCCAGACAAATTGTTTTATTTAATTTGTATAGTAAATTCTCCTTCCACATTATTGCCGTATAATTCCATGCTTTTCCCAATTAATTCTTCCTTTGCAATAATTTTCTTTGCACTACCCCAACTAATAGAAGTCACCGAATTTTTTTGCCTATAAGTACTGGTATCTGTTTTTGAATTATGGGAAATCGTTAATCGAAAATCTCCGTAATCTATATCGCCTATAATAATTTTAAATAAAGCGGTCGTTTTTTCAAGATGAGCAGTTTTTAGATTTGTTTCAGACGCCCATAATAACCCCGCAAAAACTTTGTCTCTGAAATAATGCCTTTGATCTATATCTTTTGTTTTTCCTTTTTTGAAAAGCATGGAACCAGTAGGGTTAGTATTTGAACCTTTTGGAATATTTAAATCTCTCTCGGTTAATGGACCGCTTGTCCATAATAGTTTTAATGGTTGGCCTTGAATAATGATTGGTTCAATTTTACTAACTTTTTTAGTTGTCGACTGGTCAGCCCTTTTCCTAAAGTCGCTTGGAATTTGTGCAATAGAACGCTTGGGGAATATTTTTAAGATTCTATCTATATTTATTTTTTCATCAAAATTACCTGTTTTATCTTGAGCTTTTTTACGCTCTGCTTCCGTAGGTACAAAGCCGGCATTAACTAAATCGTCAATAATTTCTTTTGTTATTCTCTTTAAATTAGGGTCGGAAAACTCAAAGATGCCTTTGAAATAAGTTTTTAATTGATCTACTGTTTTTTGATCTGCTGTTATATTATTATTGATGCTAATTAGAATGGAGGCTTCAACATTTGTAAAAAGCCCTTGAGAGGTAAGATTAGAAGAACCGACGATCATTTCTGATCTTTCTGTTCCTTCAAATAGGTAAATTTTAGGGTGGAAAATGGTTATTGACGGCTGGTAAAAAATAAAAGCGTCTATTCCAAGGTTCAAAAGTTCTTCTAAAGCTTCTTTAGAAGTTCCTTGCTGATCTATTCCAGTTACTATTACAATTTTCTTAAAGAGCAATTTAGCGGCTTCAATATATTTAGAAAAGCCTTTTACGGCTGCCTGACTGGTAAACGCAGAAATGGCTGTGAAAGAGTGAAAATCCGAATCTCTCAAGAACTGAATTAGCTTTTTACCGACTGAGTTCTCCGATAATGATTCATAACCCTGACCTAAAAATAATATGTCCATAGCGTCGCTAAATTTTTAATCTGCAAAATACTAAAACCGACTCAAATGGTCTATATATATTTTCTTAACCTTTTATGTCCATTTTTTAATAGGAAGAATAAATCCTTTCAATAAAACCTGTATTTTTCGTCATGGCGGAATTTTGGTTGTTAAAAAAGCACGGCGAAAGTCCGTGTTATAGCGGTTATTTATCCTTCTAATTTTCATTTAAACAAATGAACCTAAACCGGCTAAACAGCGATCTTTTATCACAAATCCAAACTATTTTGGGTATTAACTGCGTTTTTACCGATGCCGAAACGCTCGAAAAACACAGCCATGATCAGGCCAAAAATATATATTTCCCACCCGAAGTCGTCGTTAAACCGCGCGACACGGGGGGCGTATCTCAACTACTCAAAATCTGCAACGAGCATAAAATTCCCGTGACCGTTCAAGGCGGTTTATCGGGGTTGTCGGGCGCTGCGGCGCCAGTCGCAGGAGGCGTGGCGCTTTCCATGGAGCGGTTTGACAAGATATTAAAGATCGATAAACCGAATTTTCAGGTTATCGTGGAGTCGGGCGTGATTACGGAACACTTACAAAACATATTGAAAGAAAACGGTTTATTCTATCCGCCCGATCCGCAGGGCCGGGGCTGGTCGTTCATTGGCGGCAACGTCAATACCAACGCCGGAGGGCCGAAATGCGTCAAATACGGCGTTACGCGGGATTATGTGTTGAATCTCGAAATAGTCCTGCCGACGGGCGAGATTCTATGGACGGGTTCCAATACGCTAAAATTTTCCACCGGTTATAACCTGACGCAACTCGTCGTCGGTTCAGAGGGAACGCTGGCGGTCGTGACGAAAATCGTTTTGAAGCTACTCCCTTTGCCGACGTTTAACCTGCTGATGCTGGCGCCCTTTAAAAACGCCGAAGACGCCTGCGCTTCGGTAGCCGCGATTTTTCAGGCGGGAATCATTCCTTCCGGTCTTGAATATATGGAGCAGGCCGTGATTGAATACGCCGCCCGATACTTAGGGATCGAGCCTCCAGGTAAGGATCAGGACGCATATTTGCTCATTGAAGTGGACGGCCCTAACCTGGACGTCCTACATCTGGATTGCGAAAAAATAGCCCTTCTTCTACAGGATTTTAACGTAGGGGAAATCCTTTTTGCAGATAATGAAGCGCAAAAAACCGAATTATGGAAACTCCGGCGCAACGCAGGGAATGCGATGATCGCGCTGTCTAAAGAACGGCTGAGCGAAGATACGGCCGTACCGCGCGCCGATCTGCCCGCACAGCTAATGGGAGTACGGGAAATCGCCAAAAAATACGACGTGGAGATCGTTAGCCTGGGCCATCTGGGCGACGGCAATATGCACATTAATATCATTAGCAAAGACGAACCGACGGAAGCCTGGTATAGCCAAGCTAAAAAAGCGAAGCGGGAAATTTTTGAACTGACCAAATCCCTGAATGGTATTTTGTCGGCGGAACACGGGGTAGGTTATACGCAAAAACCCTATCTGGACGTATTTTTCAGCCCGATCCATTTATCCCTGCTCCAGGGTATTAAAAAAGTATTCGATCCGAACGGTATTTTAAATCCCGGCAAATTAGTTTAGCCGGATTGAGTATATTGCGACGTTTTGGAGGATCAGAACAAATCATTTTCAACTATTATTATGGCTGCGCCCGCTTACGTTATCGGCGTCGATTACGGCACCGATTCTGTCCGTTCCATTTTGGTCGACGCCGGGAATGGAGAAATTGTACGCTCCTCTGTGTTTGCCTATCCAAGATGGGCGGAAGGCAGGTATTGCCATCCGGCGCTCAACCAATATCGCCAACATCCGCAGGATTATATAGACGGTTTGGTTTCGACCATCCGAGGTTGTTTACAGGGTTTAGACGACGGAATGATCCGACATATCAAAGGTTTATCGGTTGATACCACGGGATCCACGCCCGTTGCGGTCAATAAAGAAGGCCGGGCGCTTGCGTTATTGCCAGAATTTTCAGAAAATCCGAATGCAATGTTCGTTTTATGGAAAGATCATACCGCCGCGCGGGAAGCGGACGAGATCAATGCCTACGCCCAAAAACAGGAGGTTGATTACTTAAAATACGTGGGCGGCGTCTATTCGAGCGAATGGTTTTGGGCTAAATTATTGCATATTTTAAGGGCCGACGAAAACCTGAAACCTCATATTTATTCGTGGGTAGAACATTGCGACTGGATACCTTTTTTACTGACGGGCGGGAACGACGCCGGAGCCATGAAAAGAGGCGTTTGTAGCGCCGGACATAAAGCGTTATGGTCTGAAGCGTTCGACGGTTTGCCTCCTGACAATTTTTTTGCCGGAGTCGATCCGCTGTTGAAGAATTTCAGCCGCCGGTTATTTACTCAAACTTATACCGCAGATCAACCAGCCGGAACAATTTCAACATATTGGGCGCGCAAATTAGGGCTTCCTGAAAACCTAATCGTCGGCGTCGGCGCTTTCGACGCGCACATGGGAGCGGTAGGCGGCCAGATTGAACCATTTTATTTAAGCAAAGTAATGGGTACTTCCACCTGCGATATAATGGTGGCGTCCGCCCGGGACCTCGAAGGGAAATTCGTAAAAGGAATTTGCGGACAGGTCAACGGCTCAGTTATTCCCGGCATGATCGGATTAGAGGCCGGGCAGTCCGGTTTTGGCGACGTCTATGCGTGGTTCAAGTCTGTTCTCGCTTGGCCTCTAAAAAATATGTTCGCCCATTCCTCTTCCATCGGCGCAAGGGAAGCGGAAAAGTTAGCGTTAGAAATAGAAAATAATATGATCGCCGCTTTAAACGAAGCCGCTCAGGCGCTACCCGTTTCTATGAAAGACCCGCTTTCCGTCGACTGGATGAATGGTCGCCGGACGCCGGACGCCAACCAAAAATTAAAGGGAGCGATCACCGGGTTAAACCTGGCGTCTGACGCCCCGGCTATCTATAAAAGCCTGGTAGAATCCACTTGTTTTGGCGCCAAAGCCATTGTGGATAGATTCAATGAAGAAGGCGTTCAGATCAGGGGGTTGATTGGATTAGGCGGGGTGGCTAAAAAATCGCCTTATATCATGCAGACTATGGCAGACGTAATGAATATGCCCATTAAAATTCATCAAAGCGAACAAACTTGCGCGCTGGGTGCGGCCATGTTTGCGGCTACTGCGGCGGGTATTTATCCAAAAGTGGAGGACGCCATGCTGGCTATGGGGCATGGTTTTGAAAGAACCTACGCGCCCAACCCGGAAAGCGCCGCAATTCATCAACTTCGATATAAACAATATGTAAAAACCGGAAAATTCATCGAGGAACAAATTTTATGAGATCTATTTATTCAGACGTCCGGGAGGCCGCCTACGAAGCCAATATGCAGTTGCCAATATTGGGTCTGGTCTTATTTACATTCGGCAACGCAAGCGCGGCAGACCGGGACCTGGGCGTTTTTGCCATTAAACCCAGCGGCGTTCCGTACGGCCAACTTACGCCCGACCTGATGGCCGTCGTCGATTTTGAAGGTAAAACAGTGGAAAGTAAATTACGGCCTTCCTCGGATACCCTGACGCACGCAGTTTTGTATAAAAATTGGGAAGGAATAGGCGGGGTCGTCCATACGCATTCGACGTACGCGACCGCCTGGGCGCAAAGCCGGCGGGATATTCCCATTTATGGAACTACCCACGCGGATTATACCACGCAATCCATCCCATGCGCGCCGCCCATGGACGACGCAAAGATCAAAAACGATTATGAACTGGAAACCGGCGCTCAAATCATCGACTGCTTCAAAGACCGGTCGCTCAATTATTTGGAGCTGGAAATGGTCCTGGTCGGCAGCCATGCGCCGTTTACTTGGGGGAAAGACGCTCAAAAAGCGGTGCATAACAGCGCGATTCTGGAATTCATCGCTCAAACGGCTTACCTGGCCGAACAGATCAATTCGCACGTTCCAACCATGAAGCAGTCGCTCATCGATAAACATTTTGAAAGAAAACACGGGCCGGGCAGTTATTACGGGCAGTAAAGAGCTAATAGCTCTTAGATTTTAAGTGCCATAAAGAAGATGAGGGCGGCAACCTTTAAAAAGAGGACAGATTGCTATATAAAACCCGAAAAATACATCCCACCCCCTCCCCACGTGTCGCGCGGGTAAGGGGCATTACTAAAATTTTCATACAACCAGATTTTTAACTTCACAAAAATTGTCGTAGGATCCATGATATTCCCTGATTTAAAATCTTTTGAGGTTTGGTTCGTTACCGGAAGTCAGCATTTGTACGGCGAAAAAACGCTGCGTCAGGTTAACGGACATAGCAAAGAGATCGCGGCGGCTTTGCATCACTCTACGTCCATACCGGTTAGCGTCGTTTTTAAACCGGTTGTAACGACGACGGAAGAGATAACTGTCATGCTCAAGGCGGCGAACGCCTCGGAAACCTGCATCGGCCTTATTTTTTGGATGCACACGTTTTCTCCGGCAAAAATGTGGATTAACGGGTTAAAAATACTGCATAAGCCGTTCCTGCATTTCCATACGCAATATAACCGCGATATTCCCTGGGGTTCGATCGATATGGATTTTATGAACCTGAACCAAAGCGCGCATGGAGACCGTGAATTTGGCTTCATCTCCGCCAGGATGAACTTAAACAGAAAAGTGGTAGTGGGCCATTGGAGCGACCCGGAATGTCTGGATCAGATCAATACGTGGTGCCGGGCAGTCGCAGCCTGGCATGACTGGCAAGGAGCGCGATTTGTTCGTTTTGGAGACAATATGCGTTCCGTAGCGGTAACGGAAGGCGACAAAGTGGAGGCGGAAATTAAATTTGGGTATAGCGTGAATACCTACGGCGTCGGCGATCTCACGGACGCGATCGAACAGGTTTCCGAAGGACAAACAGACGGTCTCGTTGAAGAATATATAAACTCCTACTTGGTTCAAAAAGATTTACAGAAAGGCGGCGCTCAACATCCGTCCTTACGAACGGCGGCCAGAATAGAGCTTGGGCTGGAACAATTTTTGGCAGCCGGTAACTACAAAGGCTTCACGGATACCTTTGAAGATTTACACGGTTTGGTTCAACTTCCGGGTATTGCCGCTCAACGGCTCATGGCCAAAGGCTATGGTTTTGCGGCGGAGGGCGATTGGAAAACCGCCGCTTTGGTGCGCGCCATGAAAGTCATGGCGTCCGGACTGGCTGGTGGAAATTCTTTTATGGAAGACTATACCTATCATTTTGAGCCGGGTAATAGCCTCGTTCTGGGGGCGCACATGCTGGAGATCTGTCCGAGTATAGCGGAGGGAAAACCAAGCTGCGAAATACATCCTTTAGGGATCGGCGGAAAATCGGATCCCGTCCGGCTGGTTTTTAGCGGCGCTCCGGGACCGGCCCTGAACGCTTCAATGATCGACGTTGGCGACCGGTTCCGGTTAATCGTTAACCAGGTTCTGGCGGTCAGGCCCGGCCATGATCTGCCAAATTTACCCGTAGCGCGGGTTTTATGGAAACCCTATCCGAATATGCGCGACGGATGCGCGGCCTGGATTTTGGCCGGAGGCGCTCACCATACCTGCTTTAGTCAAAACCTGACTAAAGAACATTTAGAAGATTTTGCCGGTATAGCGGGGACTGAATTTGTACATATTGGGCAAAAAACTGAGCTTTCCGACTTCAAAAATACGTTGCGCTGGAACGAGGTTTATTATAAAGATCATTAATGTTTTCGACGGTCGTCCTTGCAGTTCCTATTTTTTTTATATAAGTTATGCGAATAATGGGTTGGAAAAATCTAAAAGGGCTCCGGGACGATAGACCCGAAAACCGGAAGCGAATATAACAGGCGCGCAGTTCCTTATATCCCTAAAATCCCGGCCCCGGCGTCCCTTTATCTTTGGCAGCCGTTTGTTGTCCGTCAACCCCATGAGTCACCTTTAAGCCCTATATAAGCCGTACATAAGCCGTGTATGTTGCATACACGAGTCAGGTCTGACCCGGGTCTCGGACAGCAGTCAGTTTGAGAAGAGGTCAAACTAAAAGAGTCCTTAAAAACGCCTTATTCAAAATGGTCTATAGTTGGCTACCTAAAAAGGCAGACCGGTGTTTATCCGCTTTTGCTAATTTTAACCCATTATTCGTATAAGTTGGCTTTGGATAAAAAAGAACCGTTAAGAATTTTATTTTTAGCAATGCCAAAAGATTTTTTAACGATCTTATTGCAGACGACGTATTTTTTAAGGATGGATTTCGCGGTCGGGTAAAATAATGGTGTCTAAAATGGTTGTCAAATCTGAAGCAAAACGATTATCGCAGCGTAGAACTACGGTTTTTTACCATTTACCAACGGCGCTACCCGCGTTCCGATTAGTTCAATGGATTTCATTAATTTTTCATGGGGCAGGGCGGCGTTGTCCATTTGAAAGGTGAGCCTGGAAATTCCGCCCAGCGCTTTGCCGTGGCGGATAATCTTTTCGGCGACTTCCTCTGGGCCGCCGACAATCAGGGCGCCCTTTGGTCCAACCTGCTCGTCAAAGTGAGCGCGCCGAACGGGCGCCCAGCCGCGTTCTTTACCGATCCGGGTAAAGGTTTCGGCATAGCCGGGATAATATTCGTTCACGGCCTCTGCCGTTGTTTCGGCAACGTAGCCCAGTGAATGTAATCCTACTTTTAACTGATCCGGCGAATGTCCGGCTATTTTTCCCGCTTCGCGGTACAGATCGACGAGCGGCCTGAATCGATGCGTTTCGCCGCCAATAATGGCGACCATCAGCGGCAGTCCCAGCGTTCCGGCGCGGATAAAAGATTCGGGCGTGCCGCCAACGCCCAGCCAGATCGGAATTTTCTGTTGAACCGGCCTGGGATAAATCGACTGATTTTTCAGCGCGGGCCGGAAGTTCCCCGACCAATTGACGACGTCGTTCTTGCGGATATTCAACAGCAGATCGAGCTTTTCGGCAAAAATTTCGTCGTAATCCTGAAGATTTAAGCCGAATAAAGGGTATGCTTCAATGAAAGAACCGCGACCGACGACCATTTCCGCGCGGCCCTGCGAAATCAGATCAAGGGTGGCGAAGTTTTGAAACACCCGGACCGGGTCGGCGGCGCTCAGGACCGTGACGGCGCTCGTTAAGCGAATGCGTTTGGTGCGGGCGGCGGCGGCGGCGAGGATCATCGTCGGGGCAGAATCCAGGAATTCCTTGCGGTGATGTTCGCCGACGCCAAATACGTCGAGTCCAACCCGGTCTGCGCGCTCCATCCGTTCAAGTAATTGACCAATTGAATCCGCATTGGCGGCTGCGGAGCCGACGCCTTTGTTTAAGGTAGCGGCGGCGAAACTATCTATGCCTATTTCCATTTTATGTTTTGCCTTAGAAATTCTCTATTATTTTAATTTGTTGCATCATAACTACCGCCTTTTTTCCGGACCAACAGCGCGACGGACGCTGCAATAGTCCAAACATTTTGCAACATCAAAACAACAATAACAGCTAAAACGGCTTGATTGTTAAATAATCCTATTACGCCCAGCGTTTGGAACAAGACCCCTAAAGCGATCGCTATGATGATAAAGGCTTTGGGCAAAACGCTGGTTTTTCTTAAAGCCAAGCCCGTCATTAAAAATAAAGACGGCGCGAGTAAAAAAATATGGATGAAAACGTTACTCAATTCATAACAGGTGATGGAAGATTCAAGATGACCGTTATCGCCCGAATAAACAGCGCCCAGCACAAAAGTCCCCTCGGCAAGGCTTAAAGAAGTAATCACGCCCGCCGTCAATAAAGTCAGTTTTCCCGCTAATTTACCGGACGCGCCAGCCAGATGTACCAGGGCCAAACTGAAAATGACGGAAAGGAGGGTTCCGATTTGTTGCAGCCAGGTATCGAACAAAATCGTCGTATGATAGGTCTTGCCGAAAGTTAACATTTGTGCGGCGGTGGCGTTGGGCGGCGGCAGGGGTAAGGAAATAAAGGGGGCGGTAAAATAAAGGGTTAAAGCGATGGTTCCTAAAACGCCGCAAAGAGCGGTTAAGTTAAGGGTTGAATTTTTATACTCCATTGTTATTAAAATTTAAAACCGCCCAAACACGCTGAAAATCCAACGATTAGAACTATGCCGGCGCTTACCAGATATGCCTGCCCTAATTTTTCCTTATTCCGAGCAAAATTTACTATAGAAATGATAAAATTTAGGAATACATGAATGCTAACGACGAAAGCCATTGAAGCCATTTGATCCATCGCCTTTTCCGTTCCCAACGCGTTAAAATGAATATATAGAGTATACGCAATTAGAATAAATAAATTGATACCTCCGATTTTGGCTATTTTCGACATTACCGCGTTTCTAAGGTTTACTATATTACAAACTTGCGCTCCCCAAACAGGTAGAAAAACCAATTACAAGTATCAAAAAGACGCTCAACAGATAAGCCCGGCCATTTGCTTTATGGCCATGAATAAAATTAAGGATGCAATTAATTAAGAGAATGAAAATATGCAAAGTAATCGCTAATGCTGATACGATCAATACGCTCATACCTTCTTTGTCTGTTTTACAGGTAAAATGAATGATAGCCATATAAAGTATCAAAATCAACAGGTTCATCCCCGCTATTCTTTTTATTTCAGACATGCGAAATCTCTTTTCTTAACTGATTTACTTTAGTTTCCATGCCCTCGCGGTAAAACAGGTTCATGGTCTCGAACGGAATGATCCGGCCATCGGCATGAACGATATGAACGCAGGATTTTTTAATGGCGCGGACGTCAAAATCGTAGGCGTCCATGAAGTTCATAATGATGATGCGGAACAGGTTTTGGTAGGAAAAATCCGGTGAATCGATGTTCGGCAAACAGCACAACAGGGAATGGAGGGTCGAACCCACCCGCTCGGCCGACACGCCCGTGCTGAAGATCTTCAGCATGTATTGATGCAACTGCTCGTCCTGCTCGTATACGATGGTATTTTTCGAGTTGTTCAGCATGATCTCCGGGTCAATCAGGCGGGTTAAAGGGACAACGTTATTTTCGTATTTTAAAGCGTAGGCCATGATCAGCGCGTCCGGGTTGCAGGGAACGGGGATGAGGTCGTTGGGCTGGAAAACGGGCGATTGTTGGAGGATTAGTTTCCGCACCTCCGTGTTGGTCATGCGGTCGGTTGCGGGGTCAAAATTTTCCAGGCGGCCGCTGATGGAAGTGGGTTGAAAAGTAACGCCGCGTACGCACCGTTGTTGCAGGGCGTATTCGATGATCTGGCCGATCTCGTCGTCGTTGACGCCTTTTTGGAGGGTGACGACGAGCGTGGTAGAAAGGTTGCAGGCATTAAGGTGTTCAATAGCTTTCTTCCTGATCTGCGTCAGGTCGCCGC
This sequence comes from Chitinophagales bacterium, assembly GCA_038230555.1. Taxonomy (GTDB): domain Bacteria; phylum Bacteroidota; class Bacteroidia; order Chitinophagales; family Saprospiraceae; genus JAAFJT01. Next base: position 18,896 of record JBBRMZ010000024.1, on the reverse strand, counting down.
CCCGAAGTTTTCGGAGCGCTTCCGGCTTAAAGGAATCAAACTGGAGGTAGATCTCAAAATCCGGCATGTAGGTCGCCAGTTTTTTGGTAAATTCCAGATCGGTAGCGATTCGCACGCCGTTGGTATTGACCATCAGGTGTTTGATCGGTTTTGACTTTGCGAGGTCGAGGATGGCAAAAAAATCCGGGTGTATGGTAGGTTCGCCGCCGCTGATCTGTACTACGTCGGGCTGGCCTTCGCTTGCCACGACGGCGTCCAGCATAGCGTCGATTTCCGCGAGTGTCCGGTGGCGTCCGTGCGTGGGCGACGACCCGGCGTAGCAGGTCGGGCAGGTCAGGTTGCATCGGTCGGTCACTTCAATCAACGTCAGGCAGGAATGCTGCTCATGGTCGGGACAGATTCCGCAGTCCAGCGGGCAGCCAAATTTGGTTTCCGTATGGGGCTTGCGGGGATATTCGGACGCCTTGTTGTAATTCCGGATCTGTTTATAATATTCAATATCGGTCGCGATCACGACTTTTTGAAACCCGTGCTCCTTACAGGTTTTGGTCAGATATACTTTACCGTCCTCAAAAATGATCTTTGCGCTGATCTGCCGGTGGCATTCAATGCAAAGACTGGTCGTGGCGTCGTAATAAATATAGTTGCGCGTGTTGGTTTCCATTTATATAAAGTGAAGTCCTGTTGAAAAGTAATTTTCCGATGATCTTATAATAATAGAGCAGTCCAAAAATACAACAAATCTGGATGGTTCCGAGACCGTAAAAATATTTATAACCCGGCTTAATAAAATCAATCATTAACCGGAACAATAAATAGGCAACCATGAATAACTGGAAGCGGTAGCCTTCCCGCAGCGGACGGGCGCTTTCCAGCCGCTGGAGCAAAAGGGCCAGGGCTGCCAGGAAAACGATCTCGTATAAAGCGACCGGATGCCGCAAAAGTCCGTCGCCCAGGTTCATACCCAAAAAACTACGGGTAACGACGCCGTAGGTCTCTTCATAGACACCGCTCGTCAAACAACCGAACCGGCCAATCGCCATAGCGAGGATCAGCGGATAGGTAAACAGGTCGCCGGACGACGATTTTTCATGGATAATCTTTTTGACGATCTCCACGGCGAGCAGGCCGCCCAACAGTCCGCCGATGATTGTTTTATTGGCGTAGAAATATAGAAAAGGATGCTGTGTATGAAGAAATAGAATCGGATTTTCCAGCGCGCCGATCAGCCGCGAAAAAAAGAATGAGCCAAAAGCCGCGCCAATGAGTATCCACACGCGGTTCGGTTCGGATATTTTATCGGTCTGCCGTTTTCGGAGGTATAAAAAATAGCGGAAGCCGATGAAGAAAGCGAGGGATTCGAAGAGAAGGTGGGCGCTGATGGTAAAATTACCGTAGCCGATTTCTAAGGGATAATGCATAAATCGCTTAAATCTTAGAAATCAACTTCTCTTTAATCTTCACAAATTCCTCTTCGGTTAATACCCCCGCATCCCGAAGATCGCCTAATTTTTTTAACCGCGTATGTAAATCGTCCTGCGGGCCGTCGGTTTTTTCCTGTTCCACGACTGCGTCTTTAATGGCGTTTTTATTTTCCTTGATCGCCTCCTTAAAAGGCGACTTGAATTTCAAAGGTTCGAAATTTTCCAGCGTTCCGCCGGCGGACAGATGTTTGGAGATTACCTGGCCCAGACCAAAAGTGGACGCGCCCGCTAAAAAGGGCATGGTGGTTTCCCCGATCAGCGTGCCTACGCCGGGGATCAGCTTCACGCCGCTGGAAAGCAGCCGCGCCGCGCCGCCGCCGACGAGGGCGGTAATGATGTTTTTGCCGAGGTTGTCGATAAAATTTACTTGGTACAGGTTGGCCAACTGCCGCAGCATGTCCAACTGCACGGCCGTGACGGCCAGCAAATCCGCGCCCGGTATCGGAATTAAGCCCGCGCTGACGGCATAGCCGACGTGATTTTTAACAATATCGCTCGCTTTCTGATCGCGTTGTTCCGAATTCATAAACTGGGTATTTGCAAAAATTTGAGTTGCTTCCGATGAAAAGCAAAGGTACGCAACTGCATGATGAAAAATGGATGAATGAAGTCTTTTATAAATAACTATGCTAACTAATAACGCCGTCCGTTTAGTTCGGCCTGTTCCGAAATAGCGCATTATTTTTATTTATTTGGAAAATAATTATTTTCCGGAGCGCCTTTTTATAGATCGTCGATCGAATTAAGGGGTAAAATATAATTCTATACCCGTCGGTAAAACGCCTAATAAAAGCAAGTTTTAGCGCCCAAATCGAAAACCTTAACAATTGGCTCAAAAATAAGAATAATGATTATTTTAGAAACTAAAAGAACTAAACGATATTTTATTTTGTTAAGATAGTATAAAATGATTCAACGCAGAATTTTTAAGAAGTTAGGATAGGAAAGTTAGCAAAATTTTATTTTTTATCCTTCTTTACTTTTTACATTTAAACCAACGATCGTTTTACATTCACATTTTAAAAATCATTATTATGAAAGCCAGAACCATTTTGGCTGCCATCGCAGCCGTCGCTCTTTTATCTTCTAACGCTTTAGTAGCTAACGTTCTTCCGGGCGGAGGCGGCGAAAAGACTGAAATATCCGCCGCGCGCGCTAAAACCACGCTGAACGCAGTCTTTACCGACGTCGACCATAACCGCGTAACCGTCCGTTTGAACCCGAACGAAACCGGCGCCGCTTTTATCCGCATCTTTAACCGCTACAACCGGTTGGTGATCGAAGAAGGTTTTAACAAAGCGTCCGACGTATTCAGGAGATATGATTTCTCTTCCCTGTCGAACGGCACTTATAAAATCGAAGTAAAAACGGAAAAAGGAACTTCCGTTTATAGCTACGCTAAATAAGAAAACATATAAAAGGCAACACACATTACGGCGCTTCGAAAGAAGCGCCGTTTTTGTTTCTACTGCTTTGACCTGATTGGCTTTAAAAAAGTAACAAGTTAAACCAACCATTCGGGCCTGAGCCTTGTTTAGGAAAGCATGAATTTTTCGCTCGCCGCTGTAGACCCTACCCGTCCGGTAGTTTTCCTGGCCTTAGTTGTCGCCGTTTTTGTTGTTTTAATGGCGCGATACGCTTTGTTGGGAGGTCTCTTTCATCTCTATTTTTATGTCTGGTTCCGAAAAATATGGGCGAACCGCAAAATTAACCTCCAACCCTACCCTGCCGCTCAATTCAGAAAAGAAATCTACTGGTCGATCCTTACCGCGCTGATATTTGCCGTCGTAGGCGCTTTGACCATCGTCGCCTGGCAAAAAGGATATACCCGCATTTATCTAAATATTCATGATTATCCCTGGTATTGGTTCCCGCTCAGTATTTTTCTGGCCATGCTGATCCATGAAACCTATTATTACTGGCTGCATCGCTGGATGCACCGGCCTAATGTTTTTAAACGTATCCATAAAGTCCATCACGACAGCCAAATCACTTCCCCCTGGACCGCTTTTTCTTTTCACCCGCTCGAGGGTTTACTCGAAGCCCTGATTCTCCCCCTTATTATTTGCATCGTCCCGATGCATTATTACGCGCTGATTGTCCACCTGACCATTATGACCGTCTCTGCCGCCGTCAATCACTTGGATATTGAGATCTACCCTCGCAACGCGGCGGGCGATGTGTTTGGGAAACACGTCGTCGGCGCTACCCACCATAGCCAGCATCATAAATATTACCGCTTCAATTTTGGCCTGTATTTTACTTTTTGGGACCGTTGGGGGAAAACAGAGAGTCCGCATTTTGACCGCGCTTTTGCAGAGCGTGGGATTCAAAAGAAAGAGAAAGTTTAAGCGCGCTAATGTCCGGTCAATAAACTTTAATTCAGCGCGTTATGGATTGAAACGAATCCCATGTTTAAAATTTTTATGTTTCTTGCGATTTCCTTTCCTGTTTTTGCTCAAAGCCCGCCTATCGATACGGAAGTAATTAAAGCTGCGATCAGACCTTTAGTGGGGGATACTATTGTTTATGGCGATATATGCGGTTCAGGGCCTTGGCTAGAAATCAATGAGGTTTTCAATAAATTGACCTTTGAGAGTAGAACTCAAGAGTTTCCGGATGAAGCTATAAATTTGACAGATTCTGAACGCGCCTATCTTTTACATCAAATCTATAATGCTGAAAATTTTAAATGGCCGGATAGTTTATTTTATAACTCCAAGCGTATTCCTTCAAAAGATCTTTTTCGTTATTCGGCAATCAAGCAAAGGGATATTTATATTAAGATAAATGAGGCGATTGAAGAAAATGATTGGGATACTTATGATAAATTACAGCATGTCTATTTTTGGGATTATGAATTTTCTAAACCCGTTTATATACGGAATGGAACGGTTTGTTTGCTTTATTATGCAAAGTTATGTTGCGGCAATGGCGGCAGCGATGGGCTTTTTTTCTTTAAAAAAATAAACGGGCAATGGAAGAAGTGGATTATTTTGAGACAGGGGGATTATTAAAGCAACCGTTTTTTAAATCGCCCTAAATCCTGATTTAGACAAAGCGATTAATCGACGCCTGTAAAAATTCACCAATTATCTTTTCATATAGATTGCCGCAGATTTTTTCCTCGTAGATCTGCGGATTTAAAATCTGCTTGATCTGCGGGGAACCGTCCAAACGCAACAAGCCGCGCAGGCAGGATACGCAAAGCATTGCGTCTCTACAAAAATGTCGCAGGGTATTAATATTTAATGATCCGGCCAATTTTGATTGTTCCGCCGCCGGCGTCTTCTATTTCCCCAACATAAACCCCGCCGGGCAAAGCGGATATATCCAACGTCGATTCGTTCAGGCCTTTTTCAATGGTTTGAGCGGAGGAATATACTTTTTGACCCAGTAGATTGTATAAGGCAAACTGCGCCGTTCCGCGATCAGAAAAGCTGGCGCGCACGTTTAAATTACCTGTAGTTGGGTTGGGAAACAAAATATAATGGCTTTTTGCTCCCGGCGTTTCGATGACGACAATTTTGGAATATTGATACTTACCGTCAAGGTCGATCATTTTTAACCGGTAATAAGAGACCGGGTAAGGGTTATGGTCGTCTAGAAAGGAATAAGCTGCTGCTTTACCTGCGGCCTTTGTTTGGCCGGTTGTTTCAAAGGCTTGTCCGTTGGGACTGCGCTCTATATCAAAATGATCGCTTTGGACTTCGCTTTCGGTTTTCCAGGTCAACAGATTACCCTGCGGCGTATTTTTGCCGTCAAAGTCGACCAACGTTACGGGAAGCGCTGCGGCAATATTTAACGTATAATCTTCGGTTTCGCCGTCATTGTAGACGCCGCAAGCCGTCGTTACGAGTTGGTTTTGATGCTGGGTGCGCACCCGCAAATATGTGTTTCCGCCTGAAGCGGAAGCGGGTATGGTAAAACTGCCGTCGATCTCGGTGGTCCCGACCATCACATTATTCCCGGAACTTTGATACACCTCTTCCCCTGGATCCGAGAAATTACCGTTATGGTTCAGGTCGATAAAGACGCCTATATGTTGACGATAATAACCGTTGCTTCCATAAAAAGTGCGCATGATGAAATTATAGGTCGACCCTACATTCACTGTGGCGGACAGGTTCGTAAAATTTCCATAACTATTTGGCGAACATCCTGAATTGGTATTGCTGATGAGCGTTATTGAATTGGTATGGTTCTTTACAATAAAATCATTAATAATATCTGACGAGACCCCGCTTTCTATGGCACAGGCAGAGGTATAATTGGCCGCACAAATCGGAGCGGTTTGAACCGTTGCGACCGGGCTGTACATATTTTTTGTATTGGAAGGTTTTACCCTATAATAATAAGTTCCGTTATTGCTCGCCGATATATCAATAAAACTAAACACGTTAGGCCCCACCCCTCCGACGGGCGTAAAGTCGCCCGCAGGAGAAGCAGCGCGTTCAATAAAATAACCGGAAGCAACTACGGAGGCGGAGGTCCAGGTAATATTTACGCCCTGGTTAACGGTAGCCGACAGATTAGCCGCCGTCACGTTGGCTGGCGCAGGCTGGACGGTTTCAGGACAATCGAGCGTATAGTTGGTCGTCGGATCGGAAGAAGGGCTGAGGTTGTACGCCAGACCGGCGGACATTCGCGTAAATTGGCCCGGGGTAAAATCATAAGGCGTACAAAAGTAATAGTTCATATAGTTCGTTACGGAAGGAGAAAATGGGTCTCCGTTTGCATCCGTTACGGTTCCCGTATAAACGCAATTAACGCTAGGATGTCCCCCGGGCAAATCGTACGGGTCGGCAGGCGTATCGCAGATAAAATCTCCCGCAGTGGAGCAGTTGGCGGACAAACGCGGCGGCGTTTCATTGGAGTTGCGCGTGACCAGTTCGCGGTCGGTGATCGTTGGGCTGGCGCTATTGAGGAAAGTATGCGCAAGCCCGAAAAAATGTCCAAGTTCATGCGGCAGCGTTTTTCCGCCCAGCACGTAACTGCTCAGCAAAAAAGTGGCGTTGTTGACGCGTTGATGAGTACTCCCGTAAGAAAAACCGCTGATGTTATTTAAAATGCCCGTAAAATAAATATTATGGGCGTTATTAACGTTGTTCGTTACGCGAATAGTACTAACGTCCGTGGTATTGTTATACAGGCTGCTGTTATTGATATAATTGGGGGATGTACCGCAAATATAAAATTGCACGCTCAACGGCGCGTATTGTTTATTCAGGTCTGCTAAACCAAAATGCAGGTCGTTCAGGCTCAACCCGCCGGAGCCGTCGTCTTTCTGAATAATTTGAGGCTTAACGGCTATATAATAAGACGGAGCGCCCCGCGTGATCAATCTTTCTTTATTAGCGATCTCCTCTACCATTTTTGAAAGGATCAGGGCGACTTCCCGGTTCGTATCTGGCGTTCCGCACGGTAAAAATTGAACGGGTTTAGAAACCTGCGGAAGGATGGCTTCTCTTACCTGCCCAAAAGAAAACGGAGCATACAAAAGAGACGCGCTTAAAAAGAATAGGTAAATGAGCGTTGAAGGGGTATAGCGCTTGTTCATTTATAATTGGTTAGTTCGAGTTTTTAAAATAGATTCGACGCTAAAATCCAAGAGGATCGTCAGGCGGCTAAGAACGGGAGCATGGATGAAACCGTAAAACTAATAAACATTTTCTTTACCTTCGTTGTCCTAATCAGATTAAATGTTCCGCAAGCAATATTTTTTATTTATATTATTTTCCCTGATCTTTTTCGGCTGCCAAAAACATCCCTCCGCCCCTACCCTTTTTGAATCGCTGAATCCGGCCCAAACGGGCGTGCATTTTGAAAACACCCTTTCAGATACCGGACGGCTGAACATCATTCAATATCTCTATTATTATAACGGAGGCGGCGTGGCCGTCGGCGACGTCGATGGGGACGGAAAGCCGGATATTTATTTTACCTCCAACCAGGGCGAAAATAAACTCTACCTCAATAAAGGAAATTTTCAGTTTGAAGACGTTACGCTCAAAGCGGGCGTAGCCGGCAAAGGCGACTGGAAAACCGGCGTGACGATGGCCGACGTGGACGGCGACGGCTGGCTGGATATTTATGTTTGCCATGTATCCGGTTATAAAGGATTGCAGGGAAAAAACGAACTCTTCATTAACAACCATGACGGGACATTCACGGATAAAGCGCCAGAATACGGATTGGACGCCGCCGGCTTTTGCACGCAGGCCGTTTTCTTCGATTACGACGGCGACGGCGATCTCGACATGTACTTGCTACGCCATTCAGTGCATTCCGCGCGGAGCTACCGGCCTGTTTCCGCGCGCAACGATCCCGACAGCCTGTCGGGAGATATTTTATTCCGGAACGATAACGGCCATTTTACCGACGTTTCCGCGCAGGCGGGAATAAAAGACGGCAGTTTGGGGTATGGATTGGGGGTCGCCGTCGGCGATATCAACGGAGACGGCTTGCCCGATATCTACGTGGGGAATGATTTCCACGACAATGATTATCTCTATTATAACAACGGCGATGGGACGTTCACCGAGGGGATCGAACAAAGTATGGGCCACTGCTCTAATTTCTCGATGGGTAACGACCTGGCCGATTTCAACAACGACGGCATGCTGGACCTGTTGGGGCTGGACATGAAGCCGCCCGACGAAACAGTCTTAAAAGCGTCCGGAGGACCGGATAACTATACCATTTTTAACTATAAACATACGGATTTTGGTTACTATTATCAATACCCGCGCAATATGTTGCAACTCAATCGAGGCGTCTTGTTTACGGGCGAAAAGAACGCCGCAAAAGGCCAAAAGCAAAAAGCGCGGGCGGCGCAATTCAGCGAGATCGGGCAATATGCGGGCGTGGCAGCCACCGATTGGTCGTGGTCTGCATTGTTCGCCGACCTCGACAACGACGGCTGGAAAGACCTTTATATCACGAACGGAATCTGGCGGCGACTGAACGACCTGGATTTTGTCCGTTTTAAGAGCAACGCTTCCGTTCAGAAAAACGCCCCGGATTCATTGCTAATTAATAAAATGCCCTCCGGCAGGGTCGCCCATTACGGCTATCGCAATAAAAAAGACCTGACCTTTGAGGATGTTTCCGCCGCGTGGGGCTTAAACCAAACGGGCGCCGCCGCAGGCGCCGCTTATGTCGACCTGGACGGCGACGGCGCTTTAGACCTCGTTGTCAATAACATGAACGCGCCCGCGCTCATCCTGAAGAATCGCGGTAAGACCCAAAACGCCAACCATTACCTGAATGTCCGGCTGGCGGGAGCGGAAAAAAATACGGCGGGGATTGGCGCGAAAGTGCGTTTATTTGCCGACGGTATGATGCAATACCAGGAAATGCAGCCCACGCGCGGGTTCGAGTCGTCAGTAGAGCCGCTTCTGCATTTTGGTTTGGCCACCGCCGACCGAGTCGATTCTTTGGAAATAACCTGGCGCGACGGTTCTACGCAGTGGCTAAAAGACGTTGCAGCTAACCAGACACTCGTCGTGCGGCAATCAGAAGCGTTGAAGAACGTTTCAAAAAACACTCTTCAGAATCTGGAAAACCCTCAAACCCAACCGGCTACGGCGCCGCTGTTCAAGGATATGTCCGCTACCCTACCCGGCGCGCCCGCCCGCGCCCGGATTCCTTTTTTCGATACCGACCGCGAAAAACTCATACCCCACTTCCTCTCTACCGAAGGGCCTAAAATAGCCGTCGGCGACGTCGACGGGGACGGACTGGAAGATTTTTATGCGGGCGACGGTCGTCTTTACCTGCAAAACAAAAAAGGCGGGTTCCGGCTAAGTCGCCAGGCCGCTTTTGAAAAGGACTCCGCCTGCGTCGACGTCGGAGCCCTCTTTTTCGACGCCGACGGGGACGGGGATTTAGACCTCTACGTCGTAAGCGGCGGAAATAATCCCGCCTCGGCCACCGACGAGCGTTACCGCGACCGGCTTTACCTCAACGACGGCAAAGGAAACTTCGCCAAAAGCGAAAACGCCCTCCCTGTTTTCTATCACAACGGAAGCTGCGTCAGCGCCATCGACTACGACGGCGATGGCGCCCTTGACCTTTTTGTCGGCAGCCGTTCGGATTTCCAGGGATACGGCATAACGCCGAAAAGCTATTTGCTGCACAACGACGGCAAAGGCCATTTTCAGGAAGCGGCCCCGTCCGTCGCGCCCGGTCTGGACCGCGTCGGTATGGTAACGGGCGCCGTCGTTGCCGACCTGGACGGCGACGGCAAGCCCGATCTCGCCGTCGTTGGAGAATGGACGCCCGTCGTCCTGTTTTATAACCGCGGCGGTCAGTTTGTCAAAAGCGAAGTCCCGAATACGGAAGGCTGGCTGAACTGCGTCTCCGTCGCCGACCTCAACGGCGACGGCAAGCCCGACCTGGTCGTCGGCAACCTGGGCCTGAACGCCGAACTGCGCGCCGGCGTTGAGGAGCCCGTCCGCTTATACCTGAAAGATTTTGACAATAATGGAACCGTTGATCCCATTCTTTCTTATTACCGCCAGGGAAAAGAATGGACTTTTGCTACTAAGGACGAACTGACCGCTCAGATGCCCTACCTGAAAAAACGCTTCTCCGAATACCGTCGCTTTGCCAACAGCGATTTCCATCAGATCTTCCCGCCGGAAGCGCTCAAAGGCGCCGTCGTCAAAAAAGCCGTCTTATTCGCTTCTTTCTGGCTCGAAAACAAAGGTCGCGATCCCTGGGTCGTTCACCTGCTCCCGCCGGAAGCCCAATTCAGTACCGTCCAAAGCGCTCTCCCCGGCGATTTTGACGGCGACGGAAAAACCGACCTCCTCTTGGGCGGCAATTTTTATGAAATGATCCCTTCCATTGGAAGAATGGACGCGAGTTACGGAAGTTTTTTAAAAGGAGACGGGGCGGGGGGGTTTACAGCAGTGGACGCGAAGCAGTCGGGTTGGATTTTGAGGGGAGCGGTGCGGGATATGAAAAGAGTAAATCGTCAAATCATAATAGGATATAACTATCAAGCGTTCAAATTATTTCAGTATTAGATTAAAAGAATTCAATTTTATATTCTTCTAATTTTTAAATCAAAATAAGAAAATCTCCTACTCCCCTGATAAGAGGTATATCTCAAAAATTTAATTATTAATGCGAATAATGGGTTGAAAACAAGCATTAGCGGTTAGACGCCGGGCTACCTTTTGCGGATATTTAATTCTAAATCATGATGAATACGGCGTTTTTAAGTTATCTGGCAGTTCGATCTTTTCCCAAATAGAATACAGTTTGCGGAACCGGTTAGAACTGACTCATATCTGACTCATATATGCATCATACACGACTCATGTACGGCTTATATACGGCTTATATGTGACTCAGGGAGTTGATGAATAAAGCGCTTATTAAGGATGGACGGATTTCCAAGTAAGGATTTACGGGAGACAGGCACTATGCCCCGTTGTATCTACTTCTAATTTTCAACCGGATTAAAGCAAATTTATCTTATTTTGAAGAAATTTAAGCGAATTCTATTGGCTGAACTAGCGGTGTAAATATATTGCATAAAAATAGTCTGTTTGAAGACATATATTATTAAAATTATTGCGAATTTTAGCCGCAAATTAAAAATATGAATTGGGTTCTTTACAAGAGCGAAAATATGCCCTTCCATACGGATCTGAATATCTTGTTTAAACCAATTTTAGACGACATAAATAACTTTCACTGGTTTCTTTCAGATTTAGAATTTTCCCCTTGGATAGAAGGAGAAACCTTGCTCATGGAAAAACTAAAAAGAAAATATTGCATCCTTACAAATGAAGAATTCAACAAATTATTAGCTGAAGATATTCAAATGATTTGGGCGTCATTATTGGGGCGCATGTAGAAGTCAAGTTCGCGATAGACGAAAATAATATTCCTTATCCGGCCGGCGAATCAGAATCTCCGTACAATAATAGTTTTCAATTACCCGATACGGACATTGAAATCATTTGTTTTGATAGCAGTTTCACCATTGCCAAATTTCGTGATCCTAAGTTATCCGCAAAGTTTAAAATTTATTTTCCAGAATCAATTCCGCTTGAGGATTTTTAAATCCTTTTCTCATTGTATTCTTGGCGCTTAACGCCGTTATCGCTCAAAAAACTGATTATGAAAAAGTGGATTATTTTATTAACATTCGCTTCAACCGGAAATTTATTCGGCCAAACTGATAGCGATTGGATGCTGCATTTCCAAAAACAATCCACGAAACAATACATGTTTCAAAAGGACTCCGACGATTTTTACCTTGCTAAAAATGCCGTTTACGGATTGGAGTTTGAACCGGATTCGCTGCCACCTCATCGGATTAATAAACATTACGGTTCCAAACTTACTGGAATTAGCAAAGATTCCCTTTACCTGATCGATTATTTCAACGCATACGAATATTGCGGAGCTTATGGCAAATGGGATACGCTCCATTACGGGATCAATCAATTAAAGAAAATTCATTTGTCGAATAATAAATATTATGGAGCGAGCGCCGATCTTCTTGTATCAGATTATCAGATAACTCCAATCCAAGATCCTAAGAAATCGCGGCCTCAATCTAAAATGGTTCAGGTGTATAAAGGCGACTCTACCTATTATGAGGTTATGCCTTTTTTAACAGTTGACGGCTATGATTATTTATTTGAAATCAACGGGCAAACCTATTTTTATCATGGGCGCGTTCCAAAACCCGGAACTTCGGGGGTGGATACGACCTACCGCGTCCGTAATATTGCTTGGTTTACGCCCAATCGGGTTGAAAAAATCAACGGCCTGGCAATCGGGGTTTATCCGGCAAATATAAAAAACGACGGATTCAACGGGATTGACTCCTTGACTATTAACGGGCTAAATATTGAATTAATGCCATTCGTCGGTTTTCTTTTGCTCATAGCAGAAGCAGGAGTCAATGAAGACCTCGATCATTTTACGTATGAACATGTCCTTCTTGAAAAAAAGGCGGAAAGATCAACCTTAAAGATGAACGGTCTTAGTATTGGCGCTTCAGGGTTAGGGAGAAGCAACGCTATAATTTGCGGCGTTAACCTTGCCGGTTTATACACTTCCGCTAAAGAAATACACGGCGTTTCGGCGTCCGGCGTTTTTTGTTCAACCTATTTAATGAACGGAATTAGTTTAGCCGGTTTACTAAATACCGTCGGCAAAGGTAACGGGCTGCAAATTGGAGCTTTCAACAGGGCGGTTCAGATAAACGGCATTCAGATCGGGTTATATAATCAGGCTAAAAAGATCAGGGGTTTACAGATCGGCCTTTGGAACGACAACGGTAGGTTTTCTCTGCCGTTTATTAATTTCAGATGGTAGTACCATCGATTTTTATTCCAATAATCAGAGAATTCAAGACTGCATACGCGCGTTCTGCTTTTTTGATTTTCTATAAAAAAACGGTAACTTTGTAAAAAGTTAAAAATGGTCGCACAACAAAAAAAATTAAGCAATCTTCAGATTGAACTGCTTAAACTGTTTACCTTCGATTTAAGCGACGAACAATTGCTTGAAATCAAAAATCTGATTTCAGAATATTTCGCCAGAAAAGCGACCGACCGAATGGACGAACTTTGGGAAGATCGCGGTTGGACCGCTGAAACTATGAAAGAATGGGGAGAAATACATATGAGAACCCATCAACATGAGTAAGCCGCTACGTATTGTTTTGGATACGAATGCGTTGGTTATGTCGCTACCGCATAAATCCCCATAATCAGGCAAAAAAGATCAGAGGGTTACAAATCAGGCTTTGGAATAATAACGGCAGGTTTTCACTACCGTTTATTAATTTTAGATGGTAGTACCATCGGCGCCAAACTCAACCCAATAAAAAAAGCCATAAAACAAGTCGGTATCATTACTTTTAGAAAATGCCCTTCCGCGCCAAAAGCGCTTCTAAGCGCGACCGTTAATATAAAAATGACTCCGACGGTCAGCCAATAACTGGAAGGCGGCGTTTGTTGCAGATCAGGGGACGCCGGTAAGCGGTAAAAAGCGAGCGCTATTAAAAGTCCGCCAACCAGACCACTAAGGTGCTGAAGGATATTATATAGGGATACGGCATAACCGGCCAGGAGCATCCGGGCTTGCAGCGCCGGAAATGTCTGAACAAAATAACCGTAGCGATGGGTAAAACCGTCCCAAAGAATGTGAGACGCCGCGCCAATCAGAATAGAAACAATTACTGTTAAGTAATAGCGCTTAAAGTAACCGTTCCAGTCAAAAGTTTGATAAGGCGCCAGCCGGCTTCTGAACGGCGCCTGCAAATGGTCGTACAAGGGGTTTCTGACCAGGTTGTGAAAAACAAAGGCCAGGAGAATGCCGACCGGCAAATCAAAATAAAACAATCCGGGCATGGAATGGCTATATTTATTCTGGAACCGCATCCAGAAAAAGTATTCAAAGTCCGGAGTTACGCTGCCGACGATCAATCCGGTGAGTGAAACATATCGGCCTGCGTATTTGGCCAAAGGTAGAATGGCGGCGGGATGGGAAAAAGTGAATGGCATTAAATTGACTATTTCATCGTCGCCGGAACCCTTAATTTTCAGCGCTCATCAACAATTTAAATTATTCTGTCTTCGGGGAGTCTAACGATCCTCGATATTTGAGCCGTAGCCTGTTAATTTGACGCAAATATAAGCCAAAATGCAAAAGCCCCGGCGCTTTTAACGCCGGGGCCGTATATCCTGACTTTCTGTTTGTCTAAAAAGTATAGCGAACCGCTAAATTTCCGTCGGTGCCTATAAAGCCGGTGTTGCCGGAAAAGGCATAACGGGGAATATAATCAATACTGACCGTTAAAGGAGCTCCGGGAATCTTATATTCAAGACCTATAACGCCCGCGATCTGGAAACTCGTTCCCTGACTACCGGTGTAATTAGCGTCGACACTATAGAAGCCAACAAAGCCGCCGCCGCCTATATACCAGGAAAGACCGGTTATACCGGTTAATCTATTTTGGATCTCATACAGCGCGCCAAAATCAATGTTTTTGTAACCAGTATTAGAGCGGAAAAATGCCATGAGTTCTAACGCGGCCTTATCATTTACAAAAGTTTTAAATGTTAAGCCCAAATTGCTATAATTTCCGAAACGGACGCCAAAGGCGCTTTTGTAATCCTGACCTGCATTTTGAGCCTGTAAAGAACAAAATACAGAAAAACTTAGGGCAATCGAAAATAAAAATTTACGCGCCGCTGAAGTGTTTGAAAAAAGTGCATTCATCATTTTGGTAATTTATTAAAGGTGAAAAATTAGTTGTAATATAATTTCATCCCGTATTTAAAGGAAAGTTACCAAAATTGGTAAAAAACTATGCCATGCGCCTTAAATGTGGATTTATAGCTTTGTTTACGCCTCAAAATCTAAATCCCAACCTGACTTTTTTAAGTAAAGGCTTCGTCAAAATAAAAATCCCCGGCAAAAGACCTGCCGGGGATTTTGAATAACCTATATTCTGAACCTATTTAAAAATATACCGAACCGCTAGACTTCCGCCGTTGCCTTCAAAGCCGCCGCCGCCGGTTAGCGCAAAACTGGGTATCCAGTCGATACTGGCCGTAATAGGGGCGCCGGGTATCTTGTATTCCAGTCCTAAAACTCCCGCTATACTGATGGCGGTTCCTTGGCTGCCGGCGTAACTTGAGTCAAAACTGTACAAGCCTACAAACGCCCCGCCGCCGTAATACCAGGACAGGCCAGGCACGTCTGAAAATTTGTTTTGAATTTCATACAGGCCGCCCAGGTCAAAATACTTATAGCCGGTATAGAACCTGCCGAAAGCGATGAGTTCAATGGCTGCTTTGTCGCTAATAAAAGTTTTGTAATCAAGGCCAAAATTGCCGTAATAGCCAAAGCGGAGGCCGATCGCGCTCTTATAGTCCGACTGAGCCTGCAAAGAGCAAAAAATAGACGCGCTGAGGGCGATGGTAAATAAGAATTTACGCGCCGTTGAAGGTTTAGAAGAGAAACTGTTTCTCATATTGGTTAATTTAAAAAAAATGAAAAAATGACTTTATCGTTACAACATTAGGACTTTTTGAATTAGTTACCAAATTTTATTTAAAAAGCACGCATTTTTATTCTACGCATATTTTTTAATGAGCCAGACGACGAAAAAGAGAATTGCTACGACGGCGAAGGTATTCGCGAGCGAAATGATGAAGGAAAACAGGATGGCTTTATACAACAATTGCAGCAAAATGGCAATCGCAAAAGTAAAAATGCTCAGATAAAGCCATTTCTGCGTGTGGTCGCTCATGTCGATCGAAGAGAAACGCTCTAAAAAGCGTTCTAAACGGGCTATTTTCTTTTCCTGTTGGAAATGTTTTTTCATGTCCCGCTGATATGTTTTGGCGGCGATGGTAACGGTTGCGGCGTTAGTAGGAGCGCGGACTACTGCGGAAGCGAGCGGAAGAGATAAAATAAAGCAACAAAAGATGAGTAGCAAGTAAAAGATTTTTTTCATAGCGTATATTTTTGCGTGAAATTAATAGTTTTACTTAGTGTAACAAATTTTAGCGCTTAGAATTTATGTTTTACGCTTTTCTAAGCGACCAAAAGAAAAAACTTTACCTTTGCGACTTTAAAACCATCCTGACAATGACCCCGCCGACCGTCGCCTCGCCCATCGCTTTTGATAAAGGCATTTTAACCCCGGAAGAACTTCTCCGGTTATACAAATTAATACTGTATCCCCGCCTCATCGAAGAAAAAATGGCGTTGCTGCTGCGCCAGGGGAAGGTGAGCAAATGGTTTTCGGGCGTCGGACAGGAGGCGATTTCCGTCGGCTGCGCGGCTGCGCTGAAAGCCGACGAGACCATCTTTACGATGCACCGCAATTTGGGCGTGTTCACTACCCGGGAAGTTCCTTTAAAAAAAATGTTCGACCAGTGGCAGGGGAAACCAAACGGTTTCACCAAAGGCCGGGATCGTTCTTTTCATTTTGGCGCGCCTGACCATCATATTGTCGGGATGATTTCCCACCTCGGGCCGCAACTTTCCCTGGCCGCCGGGGTCGCGCTGGCCCATAAAATTAAAAAAGAAGGACGCGTTTCTTTGGCGTTCACCGGCGAGGGCGGAACCAGCGAAGGGGAATTCCATGAAGCGCTCAACGTGGCGGCAGTCTGGGATCTGCCGGTTATTTTTGTCGTGGAGAATAACGGCTACGCGCTTTCCACCCCGGTTTCCGAACAATTTCGCTGCGCCTCCATCGCCGATAAAGGCGTCGGCTACGGCATGGAAGCTCTGAGCGTCGACGGAAATAATCTATTGGAAGTGTATCAAACAGTAGCAAGGATCGCTTCGGAAATGCGCGAACGGCCCCATCCGGTTTTGCTGGAATGCCGCACGTTCAGGATGCGCGGACATGAAGAAGCGTCCGGAACCAAATATGTGCCTTCCGATCTGTCGTCGGCCTGGGCGGCAAAAGACCCGTTGGACAAGTATGAGCGATTTATACTGGAAGAAGGAATTTTGACGGAGCAGGAAATCGTTCAGATCAAAGAAACGCTTAGAAAACAGATCAACCGCGACTCCGACGCCTCCTTCCAGGAACCCGCCGTTTGGGACCATACGCCGGAAAGCGAACTGGCGGACGTCTACGCGCCTTTCCAACAGCTCGTCAAACAGCCTCCCGCTGATTCGCCCGGTCGCGTCAGGCGGCTCGTAGACGCCGTCTCGGACGGTTTACTGGCGTCCATGCGCCGCCACCCGAACCTGATCCTGATGGGTCAGGATATTGCAGAATACGGAGGCGTTTTTAAGATCACGGAAGGTTTTTTAAAAGAGTTTGGCGAAGACCGCGTTCGCAATACGCCCCTCTGCGAAAGCGCCATAGTGGGTATCGCGCTTGGTCTCAGTCTTCGCGGCATGAAAGCCATGGTTGAAATGCAGTTTGCCGATTTTGTTACCTGCGGATTCAACCAGATCATCAATAACCTGGCGAAATTACATTACCGGTGGGGCGGAACCGCCGACGTCGTCATCCGGATGCCTGCGGGCGGGGGAGTAGGCGCCGGGCCTTTTCATTCGCAAACCAACGAGGCGTGGTTCGCGCATACCCCGGGCCTGAAAGTTTTGTATCCCAGCAACCCTTTTGACGCCAAAGGATTATTGATCGCCGCTTTTGAAGACCCAAACCCGGTGATCTATTTTGAACATAAAGCGCTCTACCGAAGCCTGAGCGCAGAGATTCCCGACGCCTATTATACCGTGGAAATTGGTAAAGCGGCAATCGTCCGTCCGGGAAGCGCCTTGACCATTATTACCTACGGCGCGGGCGTACAGTGGGCGCTAAAAACGACGGAAGATTTGCAAATTGACGCCGAAGTAGTAGATTTGCGCACTTTATCGCCGATAGATTATTCAACCATAGAAGAAAGTGTAAAAAAGACCAATAAAGTAGTAATTTTACATGAGGATACGCTGTTCGGAGGCTTAGGCGGAGAATTATCCGCTTATATTTCCGAACATCTTTTTGAATATTTAGACGCGCCGGTCTTACGGGTGGCGAGTCTGGACACGCCCGTGCCTTTTTCGCCGGTACTGGAAAAGCAGTTTTTAGCCGTCGAACGGCTGGAGTCAGCGCTAAAAAAGTTAATTAAATATTAAAACTGCGTTTAGAGATCGGCGTTCTCTCCTGGCAGAACGTTCAAAACGCTCATCAACAATACGTACTTAAATGGAAGTCAAAGATTTTGTCGCTATTTCCGGTATGCCCGGCGTATATAAGATCATTACCGGCAGAAGCAACGGTTTGATCATTGAAGATTTTGACAGTAAAGAACGGCAATTCGTTCCCAACCGTCAGCATCAGTTCTCTCCGTTTGAAACCATCGCTATTTTTAACCAAAACGACGACGACGCTACGCCCATCAGCCAAGTGTTCGCCAATATGAAAGCGCTGGAACAGGAGCCCGTTTCAGAAAAAGCTTCCTCGCAGGAGTTAAGGAATTATTTTAGCAAAGCCTTACCGGATTACGACCGCGAAAGGGTCCATACCAGCGACATGAAAAAAATCATTAAGTGGTATAAATTTTTGGACGAGCGTTCTTTGCTGAAACCGAAACCCGAAGAAACCCAGGATGAGGACAAAAAAGAAACGGAAAACGCATCCGAAACGACGGCTACCGAATCCGCCGCCGGTCCCGAAGCCGCTACCGCGCAGGGCTTAACCCCGCAAAGCAGCGCCGGCGCGTAAGCCCTTTCTAACCCCCGACTGTATGTATAAAAATAAGAAAGTGATCGTCGTGATGCCGGCGTATAACGCCTCCAAAACGCTGGAGAAGACGTACCAGGAAATCCCGTTCGATCTGGTGGACGAAGTGGTTCTTTGCGACGACGCCAGCAAAGACAACACCAAGGAAAAAGCGCGGG
>JBBRMZ010000023.1:0-30800 GCA_038230555.1 Chitinophagales bacterium | reverse complement strand
TATTCCGACATACCCAGTTTGACCCTTCTGAAAAAACAATTACTCGATCCCGACTCCTGGAATAAAGCGCTGGACGGCGCCTTGCTCAATAGAGGATGCGGCGTCTTGGGCGTCGAGATCAAAGACGATACCATTACTTCCATTCCCAATACTTGTTTTGAAATATTGAGACATATCAATATCATTGACTGGTGCAAGTACAACGTTAACAACAGCGTGACCGATTTTAATACTACCTGTTATGGCCAGCCGGTCGTCGGCGATTTTCACGGAAATCCCGCCTGGCAAACCGTTAACCGGCAGACTTGGCAAAACCTGCCCAACAGGGGCAATCCGCGCGAACGTCGTTTCCGCGACGCCGACGACCTTGTCGGGATTGGGCCAAAGAACAACGCTACAAATACGGCTGCCTGGGCTTATTCGGACGGCATTATTTGTTTTACGCAATTAATTGCCGTAAGAGATACCACGCCGCCCGTTTTTAAAACCATCGCTAACAAAAATATATGCGACCTGGGGTCGCTTGCGTCGTCAGGCAGGACCTCCTGCACTGGGCTTTACCAGGACACGTTGAGCGCCGTCGATCAATGCGCGGCGGGAGTAAGTTCGGGGTCGCCCATCGCTTATACCTGGCGAATCGTTTCGCTTTCCAACACGGACTCGGTCGCCGCTTTGGGTTCGACCAAAATTATTTCCGCCAGTCTGAATTTTGGTGTTACCTATCTGGTAAAAGCGCAGGTATCCGATTTTTGCGGCAATACTTCCTATTTGCAATACCAGGTTATCGTCAGAGATTGCAAAAAACCGGCTGTTATATGCAAAAACGTCAACGTCGAACTGAGCGGAGCGACCGTAAAAGCGTCCGATCTGTTGGCTTCTCCACTATCCGACAATTGCTCCATTCCGGATACCTTAAATAAAAACCTGGTCGTCCTAAAGGCTCGGACCCCTCCCGGAGCGGGCGGGTATCCGGCTAATGGCTCGGGGGCTATCACGTTGACCTGCGCGGATTACAAAGTAAAACCTATTGTTCCGGTCGAAGTTTGGACCAGAGATGCGGCGGGCAACGCCGATTTTTGCCTCGATACTATTTTTTTACAGGATAACGCTAAATTCTGCGTCCCGGTCGCCTCCATTGCCGGCAATGTCCATACGGAAAACGACGTTCCGGCAGCGTCCGTTGCCGTTGTTATATTTGATACGACGGGCGCAAACAAAGGTAGTTTTACGACCGGAGTGGACGGTTCCTTTTTAATTAACAACCTGGTTGCCGGCCAAAATTACCAGGCGCGCGCATTTCGGGACGATAACCCGCTAAACGGAGTTACTACTTATGATCTCGCTTTGATCAATAAGCATATTCTGGGCGTCCAAATCCTGAACTCGCCTTATAAGATTATTGCCGGGGACGTCAATAAAGACAACGACCTGAACGCTTTAGACGTGCTGCTGATCCGGCGGCTGATTCTGCACATCATCGATAAATTTCCCAATAATACGTCTTGGCGGTTCGTCGATAAGTCCTACCAGTTCGTAAATCCTGAGAACCCCTTTGGTGAAGATTTCCGTGAAGTCGTCAATTTCAAAAACCTGCGGTCGCGCGACACGGGTTATTTTGTTGCGATAAAAGTAGGCGACGTAAATAACAGCGCGCAGGCCAATAATTCCCTGGTAAATAATCAAAGAAGAAAAACAGGGAGTACTACTTTTGATCTTACAGAGAAAAAATATACGCCTGTCGTAACCCTGACGCCTGCGTTTAACTTGGCGCTTGAAGACGTCGATTTAATCCCGGGCCGTAACTATTCCATTCCTTTCTTTTCGGAACGCCTGAGCGCCGCCGGTTACCAGTTCACGCTCAATTTCCCGGAAGGCTCTGTTTCAGGAATAGCGCCTTTGCCGGGAAATGATCTGAGTGGCATGAGCGCTAATAATTTTGGCGTCTTTAGGGACGCCGTTACCGTTAGCTGGAATGGAGAACAAAAAATGGCTTCCCAAACCGCGAATTTTCATCATTTCAGCCTTTCTTTTACCGCCCTAAAACCGGGCAAACTGAGCGATTTTTTAAAAATCGGTTCTAATATTACGCCCGTTGAAGGGTATAGCCAACAAGGTGAATTTATAGACCTCCGTTTAGCTTTTGTATCCGGCCAAAAAGTCGACGTAATCGGTTTGCAGGAATCTTTTTTTGAACTTTATCAAAATATTCCTAATCCCGCTTCTGGCGTCGTACGAATCGGATTCCATTTACCGCAGTCCGCAGATGGCGCGTTAACCATCTTCGACGTTTCTGGGAAAATCGTCAAAAGGGTTAGAGGAAATTTTAAGCAGGGCTACAACGAAATAATAAGCGCCGCCGACGATCTGGGCGGTAACGGCGTCTATTTCTATAGGTTGGATACCGGCGTTTACACCTCGACTAAAAAGATGGTTATAATAAAAAATTGACCCCGATACTCGGGATCAATTATATGCTTTTATAAAAGGATATTAATACGAATAATGGGTTGAAAAATCCCAAAAGTCCGATGGATGATAGACTTGAAAATCAGAAGCGGATACAACGGAAGCTTAGCCCCTTTCATCACCTAAATTCCTGTACTGAAGTCCGTTTATCCTTATTAACCCATCCGTTTTCGTCAACCCCATAAGTCGCCTTTAAGTCATATATAAGCCGTAGATGAGTCGTGTCTGCTTCATGTCTGACTACCCCCTCAGATTGTATTCAGCTTGGGAGAAAGTCGAAAGAATGGATAACTCAAAAACGCCGTATTCATCATGGTGTAGAATTGGATACCCGCAAGAGGTAGCCCGGCGTTTAACCGCTTTGCTGGTTTTTAATCCATTATTTGCATTACTTATAGTTTTAACCCATTATTTGCAATATTAATTAAAAATGAATTCCATTTCTACGCGGCGGTTCATTTGCAAACTGGTTTGATCGCGATCGGCTGTGGTCGGCATACTGTCTCCGTAATACTCCAACAGGATTAATTTTGGTTCAACGCCCCTGGAGATCAGGTAATTCTTAACCGCTTCAGCCCTTTCTTTTGATAAAATGAGGTTATGCTCCTTGTTTCCGCGAATGTCTGCATGACCATGAATACCTACTTTCCAGTCTTTTCTTTTTCGAAGCAATTCCGCGAGTTCGTTGAGCCTCCTGAATGCGGGCGGGCGTATGGCGAATTTATCCGTATCAAAATATAGGTTTTGAATCGCCAAACTCAATGCTTCTTTATCGATATCCTGCAAGAAAGGACATCCGTTATTTTCTTTAGGGCCAAACGTATTTGGGCATTGGTCTATATTATCCGGTACGCCGTCGCCGTCGCGGTCCGAGGTATAAGGGCAGCCTTTATTTTCTTTTGGTCCGGGAACGTCGGGGCAGGCGTCTTCACTGTCGGGGGTTCCGTCATGGTCGCGGTCGTTTTCCAAAGGACAGCCCCCGTTAGTGATGGGTCCCCACTCGTCCGGGCATTTATCGTATTCGTCCAGGATACCGTCATGGTCGCGGTCGCTTAACGGGCATCCGTCGTTACGGGCGCTTCCGGGTATGTCGGGGCATTTATCAATATCGTCCCGGACGCCGTCGCCGTCCCGGTCTGGGAAACTATCTTTTTTAACGACCTTTTCGAGCAGTTTAGGCGGCGGCGGGCATCCGCTGTGCTCCTTATCGCCGGGTTCGTCGGGACATTTGTCGTCCTTATCGCAAATACCGTCTCCGTCGCGGTCCGGGCATTTGGCGGTTCCAAACTTCAGCCCCAAAGTGATTTCATGGCTGCCGGCGCTGCTATTCTTCAAAAAAGACGTAGTTACGTCGTATGAATAGGCGACCATAAATTTGGGCAGATCAAGTCCGGCCATGAACGCAATGGCGTCTTCCGTCCGGTAAGTTCCTCCCAGCCAAAACATTTTATTAATAATCACCCGCGCCGAAGCATCCAGTTGTAAATTCACGCTTGGGGACGCCTTTAATAGCGCCGACGGTTCGATGGCCAGATTCTCGTTTATATTAAAACGATAACCTGCCATTGTATAATATTGACGAACCAAAGAAGAGATATTGATTTTCTGCAATTTCGGGTCAAAGTCCAGTTTTTTCTCATATATCTGCGGGACGGATAAGCCAGCAAAGAAATCCCCGGATTTAAGGTATAATCCTAGACTTAGGTCGGGGACATTTAAGCCGATTACCGCGCCGGCGAGGGTTGGATCGTTTTCCTGAAGGGCTAAATATTGGTCGCTGATGTTCACTTTATAATAACCTGCTGCTATGCCCATATTCAGGGTGGTATTTTCTCCTAACTTTTGGGCGTATGAAAAAACCGCCGTCGCTCCGGTTTTTTTTAGGTTACCCGCCTGATCAGAATAAAAATAAGCCCCAAGTCCAAAAGGAGACTTTGTTCCCAACTTTCCGTTGATCCAGACCAGGTCGGTTTGCGGAGCGCCCTGTACGTTTACCCATTGGCTGCGATACACAAAACGAGCGTCAATATAATCGTTAACGCCTGCGAGGGCCGGATTAAAACCAAATCCATTGACTACATAGTTAGTAAATAAAGGATATTGCTGGCTGAGCCCGCGCGTTCCCAAAAGTAAAAATAAAAATAAAAAAGTAAATATTCGGCTCATGTATTTGATATTTTAGTATTTGAAACGGGAAGGTTTGCGCATTCCCGGCTTAAAAAGTGCGCGATACGGCGCGGCGTCCCTACCTGATCAAGGTAATAGAACCGATCCAAACCTGGTTTTGCGAATCGTGCAGATTAATCGTGTAGAAATAGGCGGCGCTTGGCAGATCAGCTCCGCTGTTGGTTTGTCCGTGCCATTCGTTATTATATCCTTTTTTGCTATATACCATCTGTCCCCAACGGTTAAAAATAAATAACTCGTTGCTTGGATAATCCTGAATGTTAATAACCGAAAAATTCTCATTCAATCCGTCGCCATTAGGCGTGATAATATCATAGGCATGATTAATTTGCGTGATATTACAAGCCGGAATATTAATAGAGGAATCAATTTTACACCCTTTAGCATCGGAAATGGTAAAATGATAGGTACTATCGCTCCTCAAAGAATCCAAATGCGCCGATTTTGATCCGCCTGCCCATAAAATATTGTATGGGGCGGTACCCCCTCCTGGATAAAGCGTCGCCGAGCCGCTTTTCGAACTAATACAGGTCGTTCTGATGACCGTCGCTTTATAATATAAGGACGTATCAGGCTGACCAACGATTGCCGAGCCATTATATTTACATCCATTGACGTCGGTCACTGTAAAGGCATAATTTCCGGCGGCCACGTTTGCCAGGTCTTTTGTAACGACGCCGTTATTCCATAAATAAGAAATATTTCCCGTCCCGCCGGTCGTGGTCAACGAAATTTTACCGCTTTGCTCCCCAAAACATTTCGCCTGAGTTGACGTCGCGGTGGCAATAAATCCGGTCTGGCTGGGAAGCACGGAGACAATATGGGCAGTCGAAAGGGTGCAGGCGTCTTTAGAAAGGGTTAAAGAAACAGTTTTTGATCCCGAAGTAGCGTAAACGACGCCGGTTGGATTGGGAAGCGCGGAAGTTTTTGGAATAGCGCCTTCGCCGAAATCCCATAAAAAAGTTACTCCCTGGATCGAACTCCCGCCATATTCCATATCAAATTTCAAACCGCAGGAAGCGTTGATTAACGGTTCCTGGGCAATAGTGAAAATAGCTTTAAGATTGGCGCTTGCGCAGGCTTGGCTTTGAGGAGAAACAGGAGGCTGCTGGAAGCCCTGCCGGACGTATCCGGCGGTAGAGGGCGAGCTGGGATGCAAAGTAGAGCATCCCGGACAGGATCCAAAAGTAAAACTTGTTCGAAAAGGAGCGACGACTTTAGCGCCTCCGGTACTGCTCAGCGTTTGTCTAATTAATTGTTGCGCCAATAATAAGCGCGATAAGGGTAAATTAAACAAACAGACCAGCAATATTATATGAATATATTTTAACATAACTACTGTTGGTTGATTAATTTTGCAAAAGATAACCCGTCAATACCAAATTGTCTCCCGCAAGGATGGTTGGAGGTTTGGAAATAGATTTTCCCGGCGTAATGACGACCAGCCGGGGAGCCTGGATACCGGTAGTATAAAAACTGTAAATATCAGAATCTACCATTAAATCTAGTCGACCTCCTGCTGTTTTACCGCTTTTTATGATCAGGGTCTTTCCGGCTGGGACGGTGTAGCTGGTGTTTGGAGCGGTTAAATCAATAATGATCGGCGTTATGGCGGGTTGATTATCAATTAAAATGGCAGAACAATAACAACTGGTGAGCGTCGTATTTTCCGGAATAATGGGCATACCAGGTTCGGCGTATAAAATTTGGCCGGTGCCAAGCGTTACGTTCGTATTGACGGCGCTAACAAAAAGCGCTTTACCCGAAGGCACAGTATAGTTTTTTGAAATCAGGAGCGCCGAACCTATAATACCTAATGGGTAATCAATAGAAGCGCCCGGATTAGTAAATGCGTTACTATAAAGGTTTACGGTAGAAGATTTTCCGCCCGGATTTGGATTGGAAAGCGTCAATTTGCCATTGGTATAGTCCAGATTATATGGCTGATTGGTAAAAGTTGCGAATTGCGCGGAATCCGCTTTATTTGCATGCAGCGCATTTAGCGCGTTTGTTGAGTTGGTTGCATTAAGCGCGTTTGCCGCATTTTGCGCGTTAACAGCGTTTTGGGCATTGACGGCATTCTGCGCGTTAATGGCATTGTATGCGTTCCAGGCAATCTGCGCGCGATTGGCGCTGTCCGCTATTCCAGACTTGGAAGCAAAGGCTGCGCGGCGGGCGCTATCCGCAAGCCAGGCAAATAAAGCGGTATCCGACTTAGGCGCTCTTAAAGCATATTGGGCGTTGATCGCGGTCACGGCGTTAACGGCTATTTTTGAACTGTCGCTGTAGTATGCCCTCAACGAAATATTTGAAGTGTTGGACGTTCTTGAACTGTCTGCAAAATTTGCCTTCACTGCTATATTGGAAATATTCGCAATGCGCGCGCTGTCGCTGTAGATCGCGCTATTGGCCTTATCGCTGTATAGTGCGTACGGAACAGAAAGTAACTGACTGACGCCCATTAATAAATAATTGGTTCCCCCGTTAGGGTCCATTTCTACTTTTAAATAGTAGATGTCGGCGCCCCATTTGATCCCGGAAAACGCGCTTTGCGCTCCCGCCACCCGCGTTCCCTGACCAATACTTAAATTGAACAGTCCGAAACCATCTGTCGTCACGTTTTGTTCTTCCGACCATTCGGCGGCGCCCGAAGACGAACCTTTGAGAATAGAAATGCGTACTTTAATGTTTTGACTGATTAATTCATGTCCCGACTGATCGGTAGCTACCGCCTGGTAGCAAACGCCTTGAGGTGTTTGGGCAAAGATCATGGTTGTCGCAAAAACCATTGTTAATAACAGGAGAGTTTTTTTCATAATCTAAACGAAATTGTTTAAGAGTTAATTTGCTCTATATGTTTGAAAGTAATAAGAGTTTTGCATGAATACGATATAGTACTTTATTTAGTTACGCAAACAGAGGTTATATTTGTTTTTATTCTATTGTTATTATGTTCTATTTAGGGTATAAATTTTATTAATTATGAATATTATTTATAACAAAAAACGACCATTTGGTTAAAAAAAAATTAAGTGTAATACAGGCGGCGCGTTATCTTTGTCGCAGTATAAAATTCATGCAAAAGGAAAGGATCATTTTGGAAGCTGCTCAGTTTGAGCTGACCATCGACCGGTTGTGCAGCCAGCTTGTTGAAGAGTACGATGATTTTACAGACGCCTGCCTCGTCGGCATACAAACCGGCGGCGTTTACCTGGCTCAACGGATCAAATCCACCCTCGCCACAGATTTTTCCCTGCAGCATCTTCCGCTTGGTAAATTAGATATTACTTTTTACCGCGACGATTTCCGGGTCAGGGATAAACCGTTGATCGCCAGCGCCATGGAAATGAATTTTTTGGTAGATAATAAGAAAGTGATTCTTATGGACGACGTACTGTACAGCGGCAGGTCGGTTCATGCGGCGCTAACTGCGCTTAACCACTATGGCCGGCCTGAATCCGTTAAATTATTGACGCTGGTAGACCGGCGGTTTAACCGAAAACTGCCTATTCAACCCGATTATACGGGTATCATTGTGGATACTTTAGATGAAGCGTATGTGCTGGTGGAATGGCGGGAAATAGAAGGGGCCGATAAGGTGACTTTGTTCCCGCAGAAAAAAGGTTAAATTTCGCCGCTTAATTTTTGTTTTTTGTTTATCCAGTTTTTATAAAATGGCCGTTCAGCAACTTAGTACGAAACATTTATTGGGCATAAAAAATATAACGCGGGAAGATATTGAACTCATATTTGAAACCGCCGATCAGTTTATAGACGTCATTAACCGGCCAATTAAAAAGGTTCCTTCTTTGCGCGATGTATCTATCGTCAATTTATTTTTTGAAAACTCCACCCGCACCCGCATATCTTTTGAACTGGCAGAGAAAAGGCTTTCCGCAGACGTATTGAATTTTTCAGCTTCAAGTTCCTCCGTTTCCAAAGGGGAAACTTTACTGGATACCGTCAATAACATTCTCGCAATGAAAGTGGATATGGTGGTTATCCGTCATCCCGCGCCAGGCGCGCCTTTCTATTTGTCTAAACACATAAAAGCTAATATCATTAATGCCGGCGACGGCGCCCACGAGCATCCCACGCAGGCGCTTCTGGACGCTTATACCATTAAAAAACATTTTGGAACGGTCGCAGGCAAAAAAGTGGTCATTATTGGCGACGTCTTGCATTCTCGCGTAGCCTTGAGCAATATTTTTTGTCTGTTAAAATTAGGCGCGCAGGTCAGGGTATGCGGGCCGCCCACCCTGATTCCGAAGCATATTGCAGAATTGGGAGTAGAAGTTTCATACGACGTCCGGAAATCGCTCGAATGGTGCGACGTAGCAAATGTTTTGAGGATTCAACTGGAAAGACAGGATATAAAATTTATTCCTTCACTGCGGGAATACGCTCAATTTTTCGGGTTGAATAAATCTTTATTACAATCCATCGGTAAAGAAATTGTAATTATGCATCCCGGGCCGATCAACCGCGGCGTAGAAATAACGTCCGACGTAGCGGACGCGAACAATTCTTTGATCCTTGACCAGGTAGAAAACGGGGTAGCTATCCGGATGGCGGTACTGTATTTGCTGGCCGCGCGCAGGTAAAGTTAACCTATAAAATAAAGACGCCCAGGCTGAGGGGCCAGGGCGTCGCGAAAACGAATTTTACAATTCTTTAACCAAAACTTACGTATAAGAATAAAGCAATTACTGTGCCAAACATAGACTATATCGTTAATTTAAGAATATTTTTGATTTAAACTGTTTTATAAGCTCCATTTCTTTAGCTTTTCCATATAAATAATTTAGCGCCTCTCTCCCCTGATCTCCCATATCTACAGAAAAATGGTTGACATATAAAGCTATGTGTTTTTGCATTACTTCAACGTCCATCTCCTGCGCATATGTTTTTACAAAATCCAGGCTGGAATCCGGATTGGCTAAGGCAAATTCGACGCTTCTTCTGATCACGCGGTTAATTTTATGTTTAAGATCGTCGGGAATGGTTCTTTTAACTGCTATAGCGCCCAGAGGAATGGGGAAGCCGGTTTTTTCTTCCCAATAACTACCCAGATCGACTATCTTAGTTAATCCGCGCGACTCATAAGTAAACCTGTTTTCGTGGATAATGACTCCGGCGTTTACAACTCCGTCCAGAACGGCGTCTTCAATCTCATTGAAGGTAAAAGCAATTTTATGGGCCGCTTTAGGATAGGCCAGGCTGAATAAAAAATTAGCCGTCGTTAAATCGCCGGGTATGGCAATCGGCCCTTCGTTTATAGCCTCTTGCGTTATAGACTTTTTAGCGATCAGTAGAGGACCGCAATTCATTCCCATTGCCCCGCCGGAATCCAACAGGACGTAACATTCTGCCAGCCGCCCATAGGCAAAACAACTAAGTTTGGTTATTTCGAGTTCTTGTTGGAGCGCTTTACGGTTTAGGGTTTCGACGTCTTCCATAAAGACCTTGAAGTCCAGGCCTTCAACGTCAATTTTTTTATGTATCATTGCGTCAAAAATGAAAGTATCATTGGGGCAGGGAGAAAATCCGAGGCTTAATTCCATATATTTATGAATTTATCTATTATTTTTGAGGACAATCATTTGATAGCTGTCAACAAACCCGCCGGGGTTTTGGTTCAGGGGGACGAGACGGGCGACAAGCCGTTATCGGAAATGGTGAAAGAATATATCAAGCAAAAGTATGATAAGCCGGGCGACGTATTTTTGGGGGTGGCGCACCGGATTGACCGGCCGGTAAGCGGCGCCGTCCTTTTCGCGCGGACCAGTAAAGCGCTGGAAAGGATCAATAAGTTGTTTGAACAACGCGAGATTGAAAAAATATATTGGGCGGTCGTACGGGAACGCCCCAAAGAATTGTCCGCCACCCTGGTGGATTATTTGGTCAAAGATCACGACAAGAATATTACCAAAGCGCTCGATCATCCGAGCAATAAATATAAAGACGCCAAGCGGGCGGAGCTTTTTTACGAGCTGATTGCGTCTATGGATCATTTTCATCTACTGGAAGTAAAGCCTCAAACCGGCAGACCGCATCAGATCCGGGCTCAGTTGGCCAAAATCGGAAGCCCTATCCAGGGGGACCTTAAATATGGTTATCACACGCCCAATTCTAACGCTTCCATCACTTTACACGCGCGGAGTTTATCGTTTATCCATCCGGTTCAGTTAACGCCCGTTAAAATATTTGCGGAGGTTCCGTTCAGTCCCTATTGGAATTCTTTTAGGGGAGTGGAGAAAGAATAAGGAGAAACTAAGAATTATAATTTTTTATACCTTTTTTGCGTTTTCCAAAATAAAATTTATATCATTGCCGTAGTTTTGAAATAACTGATCGTTGTTTTGAACCGTAACCGTATATAAATCCAATCTCCACAAAAAGATTCAAATGAACGTTATAGACGCAGAGGCTTTTTCCGCTCCGCTCGTTTCTCCGCCGGTTTTCAGGAAACCGTTGATGAGTTTTATGCAAATATTTAATATGAGCTTTGGGTTCCTCGGAATCCAGTTTGGATTTGCCCTTCAAAACGGAAACGCTTCCCGTATCTTACAAATATTCGGGGCCAACATTGAGAATATTTCCTGGTTCTGGCTGGTCGCGCCTATTGCCGGGATGATCGTTCAGCCCATTATTGGTTATTACAGCGATAAAACCTGGACTTCGCTGGGGAGAAGGCGGCCTTTTTTCCTGACAGGCGCGATCTTGGCGTCTTTGGGTTTAATATTAATGCCGAACGCGGGCTTGCTGACCGCTTTCGGGCCTCCGCTCTTTATTGGAGCCGGGGTACTCATGATCATGGACGCTTCTTTCAACGTGGCCATGGAGCCTTTCCGGGCGCTGGTGGCCGACAATCTTCCCGAAGAACAACTTACTAAAGGATTTGCAGTACAGACGTTCCTGATCGGTATCGGCGCGGTCGTCGGCTCCTATTTACCAACCGTTTTTCACGAAGTTTTTGGAATTGCCAATACTGCGGCTCCAGGTCAGGTGCCGCCCCATTTGACGTACGCTTTTTATGCCGGCGCCGTCGTTTTTCTGATCTCTATCCTGTGGACGGTATTAACTACGAAAGAATTTCCGCCGGATGAATATTTTAAATCGCCCGACGAGGCGTCAGCCGGATTCAGCGATATATTGAGGGATTTAGGAAAAATGCCGTCCACGATGAAACAATTGGGACTGACGCAGTTCTTTTCCTGGTTTGCCTTATTTTCTATGTGGGTATTTTCAACTTCCGCAGTCGCCACGCATGTGTATGGTTTGCCGGTAACCGATAGTTCTTCTGCCGCTTTCCAAAATGCCGGCGATAAGGTCAGCGCGTCTTTTGGAATTTATAACTTGGTCTCCGCTATTTTTGCCATTACTCTGCTGCCCTACCTGGCCAGGATATGGGGTAAAAAAATCACCCACGCCGTGTCGCTGATTTGCGGAGGGTTCGGTTTAATTTCTATTTATTTTATTCACGACCCTGCCATGCTTCCATTTTCTATGATCGGAATCGGAATTGCCTGGGCAAGTATCCTGGCTATGCCCTACGCATTGCTGGCCAGCTCCATTCCGCCGCATAAAATGGGGTTTTACGTGGGGGCCTTTAATTTTTTTATTACGCTGCCGCAAATTGTAAACGGCATATTCGGGGGGCCAATCGTTAAATATGTCTTTCATTCAGCGCCAATTTATTATTTAATCATGGCCGGAATCTTCTTATTTTTGGCAGCCCTAAGCGTTTTAACGGTTAAGGAACAGAAAATTAGCGCATAAAAAATCTGGCGTACGTAACAAATACAAGAATAGGAACGTTTTTTGCATCGTTCCTATTTTTTTTAAATACTATTTGATTGGGCAAAAAATGTATAACTTTGCGCCCGCATTTAAATTATTCGAGATAAAAATATTCCATACATGGCAACTCAAACGGGTCCGAGAAAGATTATTACCAAAAAATCGGACGATACGCTGATCGACATTAAAAAAGTAGAGAATTCTGCAGAGGTTTTTTTTGAAAAATATAAGAACCTGTTGACCTATGGCGTTATCGCGTTAGCAGTTATTTTTGGAGGTTATTACCTGTATAAAAATATGTATCTGCTGCCTAAACAAAAAGAAGCCGTCCAGGCTATGTTTAAAGCGGAACAGATGCTGGAGCGCGACTCTTTCGCTCAGGCGCTCAACGGAGGCGGATATAACGGGTTTCTGGATATTATTAAAAAATACGGCTCCACGCCTGCGGGCAACCTGGCTAAATATTACGCCGGCGTTTGTTATATCAATCTTGGAAAATTCGACGACGCCATCAGCCAGTTGGAATCTTACGCCGCCGAGGGCCAAATCACGCCGACCATGAAATATGGACTGCTGGGAGACGCTTATTCCGAGAAAAAAGATTTTGTCAAAGCGCTGAAAAACTATAAGGACGCATCGACTTCCGGCGGAGTGGAAACCACAAAAGCAATGTATCTGAAAAGATTCGCTTTGCTAAGCGAGATTCAACATGATCCGGCCGCCGCGCTGGAAGCGTATAAAACCATCCGCGATAAATACCCGAATACCAATGACGCGCAAAATATTGAAAAATATATTGCCAGGGCGGAAGCGACAAAGAAGTGACGCTTTTAGATAAATTAAAAGGATTAAAGTTATTTTCAGTAATAAAACGAATATAATTCTATTCATAAAAGGTAAGACGTAAATTTGTCTTACCTTTTTTTATATACCCTATCATGGATCATCCAATTTCGCATGAGCGCATTTCCGTTTTTGATATGTTCAAGATCGGCGTCGGCCCTTCCAGTTCGCATACCTTAGGACCGTGGAGAGCGGCTTTATCTTTTTTGAAAGAATTGACCGAACGCAATTTGCTTTACGGGGTTAAAAAAATAAACATCCTGTTGTACGGCTCGCTGGCAAAAACCGGCAAGGGGCACGGGACGGACGTGGCCGTACAATTGGGCTTAACGGGCGCCGATCCCGTTACCTGCAGGATTGAAAGTATTGGTTCTGAAATTGAAAAAATTCATTCTGAACATATATTACGACTTGCAGATCAAACTCCGGTTGAATTTGATTCGGATCAGGACGTCGTTTTTCTAAAAGCCGCTACCCTACCCGCTCATCCGAACGCGTTGACCTTTGTCGCTTACCTGGAAAATGGCGGCGATTTTTCCAGAACCTATTACTCCATCGGCGGAGGTTTTATTTTGGAAGAAGGAGTAAAGGCGCCGACTAAAGCGGAGAGCGTCCGCCTCCCCTACCCGATCGATACCACGGAAGATCTGATCGCGCACTGTCTCGGGAACGCGACGCCCATTTCAGAGATCATTTGGGCCAATGAACGGGCATGGCGGAGCGCGGCTGAAATCCGCGAGGGGTTGTTGAATATTTGGGACGTGATGAAGGCATGTATCTATAAAGGCTGCCATACATCAGGAATTTTGCCGGGCGGCCTGAACGTATCGCGCCGGGCGTTCGCTTTGAACAAACGACTGGTTGGATCGGCTACCTATTCCAACTATGACGAATGGCTGGACGTCATTAAAAATCAAAAGCCTACTTTTCAATCTATTTTGAACTGGGTGAGTTGTTTTGCATTGGCGGTCAATGAAGAAAACGCTTCTTTTGGGCGGGTAGTGACGGCTCCCACAAACGGAGCCGCCGGGGTAATACCAGCAGTTCTACATTATTATATTGCGTTTTGCGGCGGCGACAATCCCGATAAAATCATCCAGTTTTTACTGACGGCAGGAGAAATTGGCAGTATTTTCAAAAAAGGAGCGACCATTTCCGCCGCTATGGGCGGTTGCCAAGCCGAGATCGGGGTTTCGGCGGCCATGGCGGCGGCGGCTTTAACGGACTGTATGGGCGGAAGCATGCGACAGACGACGATGGCCGCAGAAATTGCCATCGAACACCATCTGGGTCTGACCTGCGATCCGATCGGCGGTCTGGTTCAAATTCCCTGTATTGAGCGGAATACAATGGGGGCCATTAAAGCAATCACGGCTAGCCAACTGGCATTAGAAACTTTGCCGGAAGACGCCAAGGTTTCCCTGGATGCCGCCATTAAAACCATGTGGGACACGGCCTTAGACATGAACGTTAAATATAAGGAGACGTCGGACGGCGGTTTGGCAGTAAATATCCCGATCAGCCTGAGCGAATGTTAAAAAAATGATAAATGATTAATGATAAATGAGTTTATTACTTTAAATAACTCATTTTAAGGGTATTCCAATCAGGCAGATGGCCGATGTGCCACTTTCCAAGAATGGTTCCATCTTTAATTAAATATAAGCCCGGATTTGAGCGGATCATGGTTTTTACCACCAGCTCGTCGGCGGTGTAAAACGGATAGGCGGAATTGGTTTCATGGCGAAAATCGTCGATTTTATGCGGCTGAGCAAAAGCAATCAGGGCGGCGGTTTTATAGCC
Source organism: Chitinophagales bacterium (assembly GCA_038230555.1). Taxonomy (GTDB): domain Bacteria; phylum Bacteroidota; class Bacteroidia; order Chitinophagales; family Saprospiraceae; genus JAAFJT01. Next base: position 15,698 of record JBBRMZ010000023.1, on the reverse strand, counting down.
CGCTTTTTCCGCTTGCTCCATCAACGGGTTGATTTTATGAATAAACTGACCGGCGAGTGCCGGGTCGAACGTATAAGATTTTAACGTATCCTGCCTTTGAATAATCGCTTTAGCCTGCCGGAGCAATTTTGGTTCTACTACTCCGGGCGTACGGATAGTATCAACCGTAAAAGTCGTATCGGGGCGGACGACAATTTTTTGATGCTCCACGCTTTTCAGGTCGTAGCTCAACGCCAGCAATAAATAATTTTTTTCATTAATAATGCTGTCCGTGGCGTCGCGTCCCTGAACGTCGGATACGCTAAAATCGCTGATTTTTGATTGCGGAACTTCCGGCTCGCCTTTTTCCTGTTTGAAATCCCATTCTTCTTTATTGGAGAATTCTTTAAACCGTTTCATGAATTCATCCATCGCCAATTTAACTACTTGGCCGGTTTTCTTATTTTTATAGATATAGGTGATGGAAATGTGCGCCATCGCCGTTTCCTCCGCTTTTTTTCTATCGCGGATGTTGACGCCCACCTTAAACGGGCGGAAATCAAAATAAGGCTCGTTCCAGAAAGCGTTTCGGAAAGAGAACAGTAACGTTAGCGCCGCCGCTATCAACAGCGCCGCGCCGCGAATTCTCGCCGTAAAGAGGCTTGTAAAATCTCTATATTTGAAAATAAAAATCAGCCCGATGGCGGACAGGAATAAGTCTTTATAGAAAGAAATGCGCGGATCCAGTTTTAGAAAATCACCAAAACATCCGCAGTCCGTTACGCGCCGGTTAAACGCGTCAAAAGCAACCCATTTGCTGAATTCAAAAAAATTGACTTTATTCAGCGGATCGTTTGGCACGTACCCGGTCAGGTGCGTATAGCCGGTCAACACCGTGAAAAATAGCATGATGATCATAAACGCCCATGCGGTCGCTCTTTTTTGATAGCCTAGAAGCAGACAAACGCCAATAATCAATTCAAACAGAATCATAAAAATGGAGAACGCCATGGACTGATGCGACAGAACCGGAAAAATTCCCGCTATGCTTTTCAACGGAGTTCCTTCAAAGGTGGTTTGAAAATCGGCGAAATATTGCTGCATTTTGATGGAAGTTCCATAGGGATCAACCGCTTTGACAAAGCCGGAAAAAACAAACCATACGCCGGTAAAATATTGTAAAAAAGCGATGAACGAATTTCTATGCGGTTTAAAGCGGCTGACGATGAAAGTCAAGAAAGCGCCGATGATTGCGAAAGAAATAATTAAAGTGGTAAGCGTCATTTTTCTAAATATGAAATATGAGTTATGAAATATGAAATTTATAAAAATTGATTATTAAAATTCTATAAATTCCATATTCTTTAATATCTTGTTACGTAAGCTGGATAAGGGCAAAGATAGCATAATTTGCTATGTCCATATAATTGGCGTCCAAGCCTTCGGAAATAAGGGTTTTACCCTGATTGTCTTCAATTTGTTTAATACGCAATAATTTCATCAGGATAAGATCGGTCAGGGAACTGATCCGCATTTCCCGCCATACTTCGCCATAATCCGTATTTTTGGCGATCATCAGTTCGCGAGCGCTTCCGGAAGCCTCGTCATATAGCCGGAGCGTTTCTTCGATCCCTAACTCCAACGGAGCGTCCGATTCCAGTTTTAGCTGTATCAGCGCCATAAAAGCATAATTGACTAGTCCGCAATATTCGACGTCTACTTTGTCGGCCACTTTCTGGAAGCCCGACGTCTCGATCTGTCTGATCCTTTTTGCTTTTATGTATAGTTGATCCGTCAGTGAAGATGTACGCAAAATGCGCCAGGCGGTTCCGTAATCGGACGCTTTTTTTTCAAAAAGCGACCGACATTCGGCGATTATCTGATCATATTGGTATATCGTTTTTTCCATATTAAGTAGCGGAAAGCTAATAAACTCTGTTAACTAAATGTACAGTTATTGGATAGTGAATCATTAGCGTTTTGCTAACTAGTCACTCATGATTTATAACCCTCAGGTACGGCTCAATTATAATTCAAGTACGGCTTATGTATGACTCATCTATAACTCATCTATGACTCATCTATTACTCATCTATGACTTGTCTATGACTCAGGCACGGCTCAGGTAAGACGATTTCCAGCGAAGGAGATAACGGATCCCGAAAAAAATCGGCGCGATCACCATCGTAAAATAGAAGATATTTTCCATATTCATTTGTCCCTGTTGCAGCGTGCCGAGCAATAGCCAAGCGCTCAGGAGAACGGTAATGACGACAAATAAAATTGTCAAATTGGATACAATTTTACTACCAAACTGATTGAAGGCCATTAATAAAAGTAAAATAAAATTAGCCAACCCGGCAGCCCAAAAGAGCATATCTTCGGAGTAATTGACCTTGTCTTTTGGAATCTGAACGACGGCGGCTAACGGAAGATAGCCGGACAGCAACAACGCGGTCATATATAGCGTTTGTTCCCAGGTAATTTTAAAATCCTTATTCATATAAACCTCTTTTGTTTTAATAGATCAGCGCGGAATATAGATTCGCCCGTTGATAAATGGAGCGCCTTTCTTTTATTTTCTCTACCCTAGAAAACCCGGCCTCCATAAATAATTCGTTTAACCGGACAAAAGAGACCGGGTAAGGAACCCAGGCGTTGGAACGGTCGGAATCATATTCTACAATCATAAAAACGCCGCCCGGAATCAGAAAGTTTTTTAACCACCCGATCAGATTTTTCTGTTGACGGATAAAATGCAGGGAGTTGGCCATTAATATTCCGCTTAATTCTTTTAATTCAAACGTTGAATCGTCAAAATCGGCAGTTATCCGTTTGATATGTATGCCCTGATATAATTCCGGAATTTTACTTAAAGCGGTTTTGTTCGCGTCAACCGCATAAATGGAGCTTCCCGCAGGAAGTGAAGACGCCAAAGCGAGGGTAAAAACGCCTTGCCCGCAACCCAGATCTGCCCATAGCTGATTTTCTTCCGTCTTAAATATCGGCGTTTTCAACATTTCCGCCGCTTCTTCGATCCGCATTAGCCTCCATTTAATCGCAAAGAACCAAAAAATCCGGGGAATCGCTTTGAGTATTTTTATTTTTAATCAAGATATTTAAGGGAAATAAATATCTTGCAGGGTAAAATACCTTACTTGAAATTTCATCTGGCTCAATTTAATATCGCAAAAATGGCCGGCGGAGATATAAACGATCCGGTCATGGCCGGCTTCGTCGAACTACAGGAGGAAATCAACAAGCTCGGCGAACAAAGTCCCGGTTTTATCTGGCTACTCAAAGGAAACGGAACGACAAGCGCCGCAGAATTTCGACCTTACGACGACCGGCGCCTTATTATCAATTTATCGGTTTGGGAAGATATAGAATCACTGGAAAAATTCGTTTTTAGCGGCCGGCACAAAGATATTTTGACGCACCGGAAGGAATGGTTTTCTCGTTTGGAGGAAGCGTACCAGGTTTTATGGTGGATAGCGGCTGGAAAAATTCCAACTATTCCCGAAAGCGTCGATCAGTTAAACTATCTAAAAGCAACCGGTCCTTCCCAAAAAGCCTTTAATTTTAGAAAAAAATTTGCTCCGCCCATTGCGGCTGATACGTTAAACATTTTATAACCAAAGCCAAGCCTGTTTATGAAAAAATTCCTACTCTTCTTAGCGCTTTTTTTTACCATGGAAACTTATGCACATTCTGTTTTTAACCCTTCGGAAAGCGAATCGGCGGCTAAAACATTGATGGCGTCCTTTACACCTGAACAAAAAAGCAAATCCTGTTTCGGATGGAACGATACGCTGCGAACGGTCTGGCACAATTTACCGCTCGTAGATTTTGACCGAAAGGGTCTATGGCTGAAGGATATGACCGAACAACAGCGTATCCTGGTTCATCAATTGTTGCGGTCGGTTTTAAGCGCTCAAGGGTATGATAAAACGCTGCTGATTATGCACTCCGATCAGGCGTTGTACGAACGGCTGACGGCTGCGAAAAACCCGATAAACGTAAAATACGGAGAGGAAAAATATTTTACGAGCATTTTCGGCGTTCCCGGCGAGGGAGACTGGAGCTGGCGATTTGAGGGTCATCATCTCTCCCTGAATTTTACGTACACTGCCAAAGGGGTTTCTTGTACGCCTATGTTCGTGGGGATCAATCCCGCTCTTGCCGAGACGGGAATGCGCGCCGGGCAGTATGCGCTCTGGGAAGAAAACGAGTACGGGGTCCGGTTGTTCAATTCGTTGAATCCGGCTTTAAAGAAAAAAGCCGTCGTTAGCGCGCTGCCGCATGATATAGACGCGCTGGTACGGACGGGAAAAGAGGATTTTTTAACAAAAAAAGAAGGTGTTGCATATTCGGAATTGGACGCGCAACAGAAAAAGCTGGTAGATCAGATTGCAGACGCCTGGATGGGCAATCTAAATAAAGCGCTTTATGCGGAACAAAAACAGGCGTTTGACGCACATAGAGCCGCCTTGCGTTTTGTCTGGTTCGGAACGGAAAATAGTCATGAATTACACTATTTCAGGTTGCAAACCGATACTTTTGCCATTGAATTTGCGGATCGCGATCAGGGGATTTATCATTATCATACGCTTTGGCGGAATACGGCAAATGATTTTAAATAATGGTAAGTGAAAAATGACAATTATACTTATTATTGCATTATGAGTTAACTGGTTTAGCTTTTTATATCTGTAAACTACTACTTTCTAATCTATGATTTTCAAATTTAGCGACTTTAAAAAATCGTTTCCGATTATTTTCATCCTGACATTTATCGTTTTAAACATTGAAGCCCAAAACGTCAAATGGAGCAAAGACGGGAATAGTTATACCCGTGTGGAATCGGGACAAATTGTTCAATATGCCCTGCCTGGCCAGACAAAAACGACGCTGGTCGGCGCTGAGAATTTAACGCCGGCTGGTACCTCGGCTCCCATTGCCTTTAGGGATTATAGTTTTTCAGAAGACGGTCAGAAAATATTGATCTTCACCAACGCCAAAAGGGTTTGGCGGTACCCCACGCGCGGCGACTATTGGGTGTACGACCGGACGACGCAGGCGCTTACTCAACTCGGAAAAGGACGGCCTTCTTCGTCGCTCATGTTTGCTAAATTTTCGCCCGACGGGCAAAAAGTAGCTTACGTCAGCGAGCACAATCTATATGTGGAGAATCTGTCGGACGGTTCTATCCGAGCGCTGACCCAGACCAACGGAACAAAAAAACTCATCAACGGCACGTTCGACTGGGTATATGAAGAAGAATTTGATTGCCGCGACGGTTTCCACTGGAGTCCGGACAGCAAAAAAATAGCCTATTGGCAGATTGACGCCAATAAAGTGAAAGATTATTTGATGATCAATACCACGGATTCTACCTACCCCAGAGCGGTTCCGGTGGAATATCCGGTGGTCGGCGAAAATCCCTCGCCGTATCAAATCGGCGTGGCCGACGTCTCGACCGGTTCAAATGTATGGATGAATATACCCGGGGATCACGAAAATACGTATTTGCCGCGTATGGACTGGGCCGCTAATTCCGACCAACTGATCGTCGAGCAACTCAACCGGAAACAAAACGAAAGTACGCTCATGCTTTGCAACGCTATGACCGGAGCCGCTAACCCAATTTACCAGGAAAAAAACGCCGCTTGGATCGACGCGCCGCCGGTCGAAACATTCGGAGAAATGAAGGCCTGGGACTGGATCAACGGCGGGAAAGATTTTATCTGGGTCAGCGAAAAAGACGGCTGGCGGCATATTTACAGAATTTCGAGGGACGGCAAAAAAGAAACGCTGATAACCAAAGGGGATTTCGACATTGTGGACAAACTCGAGGTTGACGAGAAAGGCGGTTACGTTTATTTTACCGCTTCTCCCAATAACGCGACGCAGCGGTATTTGTACCGGCAAAAACTGGACGGGGCCGGCAAACCGGAATTAATGAGCCCTGCGGCAGAGAAGGGAAACCATCACTATTCCATTTCGCCCAACGGACGATACGCGCAGCATTATTTTTCCAATTATTATACGCCCCGCCAGGGCGAGATGGTCAGCCTACCCGACCATAAACCGCTGGACGCCTCCAAAGATATTTTATCCAAAATACAAACGATGGCCCCAGCGGACTCTAAACTGTCTTTTTTCCAGGTAAAAACCGTCGACGGCGTTACGCTGGACGGCTGGATGGTTAAACCCGCCAATTTTGATTCGACCAAGAAATATCCGATCGTTTTTGAAGTATATACCGAACCTGCCGCTACCACAGTCAACGACGAGGAAGGCGCGGGCGAAAATCGGTTGTATTTGGGCGACATGGCGCAGGACGGATATATTTACGTTTCGCTGGACGGCAGGGGAACGCCCTCGCCCAAAGGCGCGGCCTGGCGAAAAGCCATTTACCGTAAAATCGGGACCGTCAATATCCGCGACCAGGCTATGGGTGCGACGGAAATGTTCAAACGGTGGCCCTGGATCGACACAAGCCGCGTAGCCGTCTGGGGCTGGAGCGGCGGCGGATCGACCACGCTCAACTGCATGTTCCAATACCCGGATATTTATAAAACTGGTATTGCGGTCGCTGCCGTGGCGGATTTTTTGACTTACGATAATATTTACGAGGAGCGCTATATGGGTATTCCGCAGGAAAACAAAGAGGATTTTGTCAACGGCTCGCCGATTACCTACGCCAAAAATCTGCGCGGTAACCTTTTATACATTCACGGAACAGGAGACGACAATGTGCATTATAAAAACGCGGAAGAATTGCAGAACGAGCTGATTAAATATAATAAACAGTTTCAATTTATGTCTTATCCAAACCGGACGCATGGGATTTTTGAAGGCGCGGGAACCCGTTTGCATTTGGCAACCTTATACACTCAATATTTAAGGGAGCATTGCGCTCCGGGCGGAAGGTGAAAAATAATGATGAATTGTATAACCAAGTAGTCAAGAGTAAGTAATCTTGTATTTCGAGCCCAAGGATTTGATGATAATAATGACAGCGTTTTTGAGTACAAGTATGGAGCTCTAATCTTGAATAGCGAGCCATTGGCTTTTGATAAATCGCCATAATATTTCAATATGATTCAGTTCTAAACAATAAGGCGGAATAAATTGAAAGTATAAATTGTGTTTTTTCCATTCTAACATTTTTTGTTAGACGATATGCGCGGTATGAAATGAGGTATTATTGATAATAACAACGTTCTTGATTTGAACATCTTTGTCTTGATTTTGCATAAAATCTTCGACAAAACCAATGAAGTACAGCGCGGTCATGGCGCTTTGCTACGAACAGGCTTTCTTGGAATTATCGTGTTTGAGAAATCCCCCGAGGGTTAGTACATGTCCTTATTGTGCGGCCGGCTCAAGGTCTTTTGCCAAACTTTGCGGTGGCAGCCGACCATAAACGGCATTCGGATTGAGGTTGAAACCTATTTTATCGTAAAACCAAAGCCGAATCAAGCACGCCTTTACGACATTTATTAAAGAAAAAGATTAATAACTTGTTACATTTGAAAGTTGATACATGATTTTTTAAGTGTTGCTTAAAAATTTATATATAAAACCATTTTGAACAAACTAAACGTTGTAAAATGCCACAACAAACAGCAATAAATGATATTGGTTTAGTGGGTATAAATGCCTGCGAAACTTCACAAGCCATACAACCAACAATATATGGCTCTCAATTCCCATTAGAGACGGGTTTTCATTTGCGTTGGCAGTTGAGGGCTGGTTTAGGGCTGCCCGAAAGATTTATGATTTATAAGACGAATGAAGCGTTCTTCAAAACAACTTATAATCCTGATTGGGAAGGCGGTATTAACCTTAATAATCAAAAACCGGAAAATGAGCTATTAGTTTTATTAAAAACGGATATTGAGTCTTTGGTTTATGTTGACTTAGGGCATAATACCCAATATGCTTCTCCTGCTTTTACACTACACTATGGAAAATGGAATGCCCTCGAATGGTTAACGGATGCGAATCAAGAGAGAGGTACGACACCTTCACCCCTAACAACTGCTTTAACAGCAAAATACCAAAGTACGAAAAGCGTTCCGGACTTGACAGCACTGATTCGCAATTTGCAAACGACCGCCAAAACGGGACAAAGAGTCGGCATGGATACTATTTATGCCATGCACCAACAAGTCATAGAACAACCCGACCATAATGCTTTCAAAACATCCCTAAAACGTATGGACATTTTGAATATTGGGGCTTTAGACCCTCATATCGCTCGAATGGCAGGGTTTTATTTTATAGATAGAGAAGTACGCGAAAGAAGCAAATACAAAACGGGCTATTTTGTGGTGGCAGATTATTCGGGTCAGGACGCACCTTTTAATGTGGTAACGCCCACAAAAGAGGCGCTTGTGTCAAGTAATATTGCATCAGAAATGCGTTTTGAAAGTTTCAAAGTAATTGCAATAGACGGCAGTTACCTAACTTTTTCAAATACCAATCATTCAGAGTTTCTTACGGTTCTATCAAGCGAGAAACCTGCCATTCGGTTTGTTTTTGACGAACTCAATGGGATTGACCAGGCTATTATTGCGGTCAAGACAAACATCATCGCGCCTGATTTTTTTATTGCTATGGATGGGGTGTATGGGCATGGCGTTATTATTGAAGAGGTTACACCTATTGGAAGTGGCAATTGGCTTATTACTGCCTCGGGGCGCTTCCATAATTTGGAAATTAAAGCGATTAGCCGAGGCTCATTGATTATCACCCAGGTACAATTCAAAAACCGGAGGGATTTTATTGTATCTAACCCTATCATTTTGGGTGGCGGAACAGGAGAAGAAAAAGTGCAACCACTTTCTCTTGGCAGAGTTTTGACAGAACCTGCCGCACCCGTTTTGGATGACAACGGCGCATACAATCCTTTCAAATCCAGTATAAAACTGTCTTTAGTCAATAAGGCAGAACCTATTGACCCAGCACATCCTCATATCATTGCCGCCAATTCGCCCATTAAAGCAATCTTTGAAAGAACAAATATTAATACAGGCGGGCCCAGCCAAAATTCTGACTCAACCATAATTCGACGGAACAATCGGGTTTTGCCCGAATTGCAATTTTACGCACCACTTGTTGCTACCGCGAAAGATTTTGCTACGGGACAGTCGTTGGTTTTTTTTGGCAAAAGCCGTTTTGTCAAAGATAGTCCGCTCGATAAAAAATTTAAATCTTTATTGATAGCAGACAATGGCGGGGCTTACGTAGGTGAAGGTACGTTTTTTATTAAAGAGACTTTCACAATAGCTCTGTGGCTAAAAATAAAACCGGGAAATGTTGAAAATCAACACATTCCATTGGTCAGTTTTGGTGGCGAACAAGGCGTAAGTTTTGGCTTACGACAAACAAACGGTGCATTTTTCTTGCGCTTAAAAGTGGGTGGACAAACAGTCGAGGCAAGAACGGCAGCGATAACGGCTCAAAATGTCAATAAATGGCTAACGCTTAGGGCGGATTTCAATGGGGGTTTTGTCAGTTTTAATTTGAATACTGAGTTGTTGCAAATCAATAGTCGTTCTATTCCTTTCACAATGGGCGGTATTGCGATTGGTATGGATTTTAATCCTGAAACCAATCAACCCGTTCGTTCTTTTAAAGGGCAGATTTGCGATGTTCAAATTTGGAATCGGTTGATTGACGTAGGTGAGGCTGCCCAACTATTAAGTGACAATTCAAGTGCTTTTCCGCAACTCCTGCTGCCGAAGTCGCTTTATCGGCTCAAAGAAGTATTGTCATTTGATGCGAATACGCCACTTTATTCTCGCATCATTTATGGTATCAATACGCTTAATACAGGGTTTTCAATTCAGTTTTGGCTTAAGATTGAAAGAGGAGATAGTGCTGTTATTTTATGTGATTCGAGTGGAGGTTTCAGATTTGCTGTCAACTATATGGATGGTATTTGCCGGTGGGAGAATTCTCATACAGGATTTCAAATGAATGCCGATGTCACGCCTGTACATGGAGAATGGACGCATATCGTTTTTTCACAAGATGCCAATAAATTATTTAAGTTTTTTGTAAATGGGAGGCTTATTCAAGAAAGCCAAAGTGCTGCTTATTTAGTGTCTAATATTTTTCAGCCACTGTTTTTTGGCAGTGAACCCGATGGAAATGCTAAATTAGAAGGTAAAATTGCTAATTTCAGATTATACCCCGCACCTTTTGACCCGATTCAAACGAAACAAGCCTTTGCAGTCAATCAATTATTAGAATCAAATATTGATGAGAGCCGCTATCAATTCAGAGCAAAAGGCATTGATTTATTCGGGCGAATGAGTGAATTCGGACCCGCTATCGCGCATTGGGTGAAAAGTAATTACAGACCCAATCCACCCGCAGGTTTGAAAGCGGAGATATTGACCTATACGGTAAACCTTATCAGCGCTGTTTTACAAACGCCTGCTGTGCCAACTGATACTACTGCGGCAAGAAATAAACCATTTTGGAACACTCAAGTGCAACCAATACCCTCTTTTGATTTCGCTGTTTTAAAAAGACATTCTATTACTATTACAGGCACAAAACAGGCATCCACATCTTTGGTTGATAAAACGCCTACATCGAAGCAAGTAAGCCAAAAATATGAAGTAAAAGATAGTACGGATAATTCTTTGCTGCTCAAAGATGTACCATTTACCCAAATAAAACCGGACCAAACTACGCCACAACAAACAGTTTTTATAGAATACGACGGACAAGTGCGTTTAAGATGGGAGTGGACAGGATTGCAACAAGTCTTTAATCCGGGCGTGACGCAATTTCAAATATTTCAATACGCAGGATTAATCAACAACCTGCACGGAAGCGTTACCAGCGTTGAAACGATTGACAATGATATAAACAAACATTTTAGAGTCCGTGCGAATATCAATTTGTCGGGCGACGCCGATGAATTGAAGGACAACTTTTGCTTAATTGATTACCGAGCCTACCTTATCGCAGGGCATACGACCGATGGGCAAGAGACTATTTTTGAGTTGCGTTATGACAACTCTCCGCGCATAATACCTACAGTAGGGGCTGTTTTTATGCTAACGATTCCTGAAACACACAGCGCTTGGCTCGACTTCACTAAAACGGAAAACTGGACTTTGACAGGCGCTCCAGAGCCTGTACAGCTTGTTGAACGTAAAGTATTTTCAAACTTATTGAGCATCAGAAAAGCGGATTCGATTGGGACGCTTCCTCAACTGCTGCGCGATAATAAAATAGACTGGTTTCCAATTGAAACGGCGTGGCAACTGCGTGTGAATCAAGAAACTATGCCGTCTGGTTATAGCCAATTGCCGCCTTCTTTGTATGTACCAAGCGCCATTGTGGTCAATTGTAAAGGGGTTTGGAAAGTTTGGTATGTCGTATGGCATAATTGGAAGGCGCAAGAATTGGATTTGTATATCACGGTTGCAGATGACAATATGACGGATGCTTCTGTCTCGCCATTGGATTTATTGGATCAATTCAAACCTATTTATTTTTACGAAGGCAAGGCATTTAATAGAGAATTACTCATAATACCACCAACTGATAGTGAACCGCCAACTTTATCTTATCATTTTGCCGTTGCCGCACAAACGGCGCAGGCGACGGGCGCTTTGTCCATCAAAGCGTCCGTTGTCGCTGTGAATAGGCGATTGCCCATAGAATCTCCCGCACCAAGAATAAGGGATATTAGTTTGGCTGACGTCCATGGCAATTCAGAAGCCCATATTAATTGGGATAACCCTGGCGGGGTGTATGGTTACAATCTTTATCGGGCAACGGACAGCGCCATTTTTGAAAAGGATTTGGAAAACAGGCGATTGGGTCTTGGCTTTTATGAAAATAAGGACAATGTCTTTGCGGAGGATAATGATATTGATGAATTTCTACCGGTTATACAACTCAAAACGGCTAATACATTTATTCCAGATTTTGAATCTGCTTTTGGGATAAGGCTACAAAATATTATAATACCTGAAACACAAACCCGCTTACAGGTTTTACTATCCTATCTATCTGGACGAGATAAGGATAAATACGGCGCTAAATGGAACGCCTTGACCCCCATTTGGCAATATTGGGCAGACCGTTTTTATCCTGCTTGTAGCCCTACAGAAAAAATGGCTATTGCCAATAGAAACGGCAACGAAACGGCTTTTACATTGGTCAATACCGAACCGATATGCAAAAACGACTATACCGACGTCGTCAATGGCGTAGTCTCGAACCAATATTTTTACCGCTTGCGGACAGTGGGGGCTAATATGGCTTTGGGTAGCACATGGAGTCCTGCGAGCAATGGCATGGGCGTAAGCGTCCCTGCAAGCCGCCCCCGCACACCCGTTTGGACAAAAGTAGAAGCGGGCGACCGACAAGCGACCCTGCAATGGGCTTTGAACCGCGAGCCTGATTTTAAGGAATATATCCTCTATCGGGCGATGGATGCGGATTTATTGAAGGATTTGCGTTGGGCAGAAGTGCAGCAGCCCGAAGGTTTGGTAATACGGCGGATTCGTGACCCGCGTATTTTGACAAGTTTAGATACTGATGGCAATTCAGTGATTGTATTTTCAGAAGGACAAATACCGCCGCCTATTGCCGCTATTTTAGGGATTTATCGGGCTTTTGAGTTTGACAATAAAATACAAGGGGTGCAAATTGGGGCGATGAATTTGTTGCAGGCTTCCACCCAAATAGTCGGTAATACGATTCACAATATTAGAAAAGTGGCTAAAAATACGGAAGGAGTGATTGTTTGGCGGAATGCTGCAGGGTTGGTGCAAGTGATGACGAGTTTTGGGAACTGGCCTTTTGTTAATAGAGAATTATTAGGCTTGACAACCTACTTTTATAAATTAGTTGCTAAAAATGTTCAAAATATTGTATGTGGAGGTGGAGAGATGCAAAGTGTGAAGGCTTTGGAAATTGAGCCGCCGCCACCGCCCGTTATTTTTTCTTCAAATAGAATAATCGGTACTCAATATGATACAGTTAGATTACAAATAAACTGTGAATCAGGTTTAGAAATAATGATTCAGCAGAAAAAGTTAGGTGATTTAGCTTGGACAACAGTTTTGGATTGGAACACTCAAAATATGCTATTTATTTTTGAGCAACAGGTGTCAAGAAATAGTACATTCTCATTTAAAGTATGGAGTCGAACACATAACAAACTTGTTTGTGTTTATCCAAGCATGAGTCACTTTAATAATACAATTCAGATATGAATTTTCCATTTACATTGGGTAAAAAAGTAGTTACAAGTACTCATTCCGAGTACAGAAAAATTACTTTTCCTACATCTTCTCCATTAAAAATGGGGCGGCGGACAGTAAGCTACTCGCTTATTGAAAATGCTCAAGAAGTAGACAGTTCGCACTGGTATGATATGTTAGATACGTTTCAATTTAATTTAGATGCCGCTGCTGTTTCTAATATCACCGGACAGTTATCCACAGATACTACTGTTGAAATACCCGTCTTACTTTTTGAAGTGCCTGAAAATGGACGAATGACAGTTATAGAAAAAGATGGGCGGCTTTTATATCTATTTCAAACTTTCAATTATCGTTTTTGGGAAATTCCATTGGGAAATAGTACAGATGCATCAAAGAGACCATTGGGAAATACATTAATTTTCTCTCGAGAACCTTTTGCTGATTTCCACGATGATAATGTACATAATATAATTAAAGAGGTATTGATTAATTGGGCGGTAGCAAATAAAGGCGGGCGGTTATTTTTTCTAGGTTCAGAACGAATCACAAGTGCTCAAACAACTCGGATAAACCATGATAGAGTTATTGCCAATCCAATTGTTAATTTCTTGACTAATCCTGTTAGTGGATTCGACTCTAATTTGTATATGCCTACGCATAATTATTTTTTACCAGTAAAAGAAGGTGATTTAATACCCTTATTTGATATTGAAAGAAGCCAATTAAGTGTACTCACTCCTGTAAAATTTAAAATCGGTATAGCGGATATCCCTTTGACACCTACTGCACCACTTGCAACTCAAGAATGGTCGTGGTTTCAAACCCTTGAATTTTTTTTTAGGAAGGCTTTGGATGGTGTTGTTTTGCAACAACAGGACGCAGCTACTCCATCTATATTTAACGATTATGTACGTACTAATTCAGTGAAAGGTTGGTTCCCTCTTTCTACCCCATTAAATCCTGATAGAATCAATAAAATTAACTATAAAAATCTTGAAATTTTCAATCCAACTCAGAATAAAACATTGTTTTCGCAAGTATCAGAGCCAAATATAAAGTCAATCCCTTTAAACACTTTCTTTTTTAACGGAAGTGACAATTTAGAGGTGCATAGTGTCTCAAGTTGTAATTGGGAAGAGCGTTTTGATTTTGGTAATCTTTCAACAACAAGTCCCATATTGTTGGGTAATAATGTTAATACAATAAATGTAGCAGCACCGTCTTTAGATCCCGTACAAATAGTCAAGTATAATACGCCTCCACCACCGCCCGTTGATTTAATTACATTGAATGTTAGGTATATACAAAATTACAATTCCGACAATAACAGTTCAAATGATGATGAATATTTTTTGAGTATTTTTATTCAGAAAATATTTCAGGTCAGATTTCGTACTTCGGCTGATATTAACAGCTGGTTTCAGCTTAAAACTAATTTAAGTTTTTTAGAATGGTATCAAGTGCAATCATTTAGTAAAAATATCAGTAGAGACGCCAATATTGCAAGTAGATTCAACTCACTCTGGGACAATATTCTAATCATTTTCTCAAAATCAGAGATAAACATTATTGAGTTTATTTGCTTAATGATAACTTTTGTATTTGAAAATCCAAGGATAGATCCATCTTTAAGAGAACATGGTGGATTGAATTATCTGTTTAAGTACAATACAAGAGGTGACTTAGGAAATAAAACGGCTTTATCATTATTCAGAGATTCTGATTTTCTACAACATCGATATTTGACACAATATCTAAACCCTCCTGCTATTAATATCGCTAATCTATTATTTGAGGGTGATAATCCGCCAGTAAGTAGTGGTGCATGGGGAGGAATTACTTATCCAAGTTCAACTTTTCATATTGAACCCGTCCTTAACGACAATGGAGTTGTCTTGGAATGTGATTTTTATAAATTTTCCGGCTTAGGACCACTTCAGATAACAGGAAGAAATATCTATATAAGGCTTATGGAATTTATCCTAAATTCGATGAGTACTAATTCATTATGTCAACAAATTGGGGGGGATTGGCTTAGAATAATAGGTTCCACAAGTACCTCAATCATTCCTGCTCAAAAACAAAGGATTGCAACTATATCGCAGAATGAACAATGGGAAAGACTATTTAATTCCCCTGACTTTTTTATTGCAGCAGCTTCAATAATGGTGCACAATAGGAATCGCCAATATTTAAATATACCACTTAACGCAAGTGTTTTAACGTCTTCACATACTCATATGGGTTCAATTAAATATCAAAGATACAGAGTAAAAGGGCGGGATATCAATAAAATTAATGAATATTATACATTGGTAATAGATGTTAAGTACCGGTACAAAATAAATTGATATTATTTAAAGGGGGAAAAATTAATTTTATAAGCATTCCCTACTTGTTGTAAAATTGTTTGAGTTGCATAAAACAATTGATCCGGCGTGCGGTAATCTTCGGGTTTTATCCATC
>JBBRMZ010000022.1:0-31255 GCA_038230555.1 Chitinophagales bacterium | reverse complement strand
GGTAAACTCAAAATTTTCCTGCAGGCTGGTTTCTGTGCGCGTTTTTGTTCCACGAAGGGTTATGGCGCCGGCTCCAATCTCGTTATTAATGGACAACGTTAATTTGTCGTTTTTATATTCCCCTTTTTTTACGTATACTTTAGGCAGGGTAGTGGAAGTAGAAAAACCGGACGGCGACCAAAGATATTTTTCTTTGAACAGATTCATCACTTCGGTTGCCGTTTGTAAAGTCCAGAGCGAGGTTTCCGACCATACCTGGAAATTATAAAAAACAGGTTCTTTTTCATATTCTTCAACCGTCCAGCGCGTCTCAAATCGAATGGAATCGCCGGTTAAAATGGCGGAGAAAGAAAGGGCGTACTCTGAATTTCCATTCTCGTCCTTCAAAATATACATTGGAATAGTGTTTACACTGTCCAAATGAACCATTTGCACGTCGGTTAAGGTCGAACCCCTGAACCGGTCGCAAATCACTTTGGTGTGTTCGTATACTTTACCTTCGGTTTTAGTCGCTAAAACCGCCGCTTTCCGTTCGTTATCAATTAAGTAATCGACTGAAAAAACGTATTTGGCGTTTGTCACACTGGTCAGGTCTGTTGGCGTGCTAACCTTAGCGACCGCGTTTTCAATCGGTTTAAGCGGAATAAAAGTGGCCAAATCATTATCGGTGGTCGGCGTCCTCTGAGGGACGAAATGCGGCATTTTTTCTTCGGCAACAGCCGGATTGCGCTGACGTTGAAAATTGCGCGTTGCGATCGCAGAAGCTAGTCCGCCATTGCTTTCGAGCCCGCCGTCGCTGCCGGAACCGGCAGATCCTCCCGAAGTTCCGGTGGTCGTGTGCAGGTCTGCGGTTTCAATTGCGTTGGAAGGATTAGAACTTACAGTAAACAGGACGTCGTTAAAATCCTGATCGCAACTGGAGTAATCGCGGCGGATATCCTCGAAACCGAGGATAACCAAGCCGGTCTGATCTCTCAATAAAACGGTATGGTGACGTAAAGAATCAGTAGATTCAGGATTTAACTGGCGATGCGAATATAAAAGCCAGTTCCCATGTGTTGCCGTTCCGCCGCGAAATCCGTCGGACGCTAAAACCCAGCAAATACCGGTACCCGCCGAAAAATGACCAATAAAAACTTTGTTGCCAGGCACAAGACCGCCGCCGCTGTTGACCGCCGATACGTTTGGAAAAATAACCTTGACAACGGACGGCGTCGAAACAGTAGTTGCGTCCAGCGAATAGGTAAAAAAGCCTAAAACGCTTTTATATCCCGCGCCTTCGCCCAGGAAGGTTACCCAAACGTCTGCGTCCTGCTGCAATTTGAGGTCCGTATCCGCGCCGGCGTTGATAAACTCCGGATGAGTAGTTTCAAGGTTATAACCTTCTGGTAAAGTCGTGTGAACCCGCTGTAACATTGCAGATGAAATGCTATCGCCCGGAGAGACTAAATAATTGGGAACGCCTTCAGAGTTAAACGTTCCAAAATAACTAAAACTTTGTGCATTCAATGCTTGCTGAAAGGAGCAGAAAATAAGGAAAAAAGAAAAGAGTACGTACAACTTTTTCATGAATTTAATTTGTAAAATGGCTTTGAAAATATGATTTGGAAGCAAAATTAGGAGGAACGAAGGGAGGGACGTATGCGTTTTCGTTTTTTGGTGTTTCTTACCCTTTTTTTAGTAGAAAAAAGGATTTTTTTAGCGTTTCCGAATTTATGTCTTAAATTTGTAAAAATACTTATTGTACTCTTTGTTAAACTTGAGCTTGCTTTATGCGTTTTTTACTTGTTGAGACATCAAACAGTCAATCTACTCATAAATGGCGCCATTTTTAAACGAATGAACTGAATATTTCTTCCAACGCTCTGGAAACCAAAAAATGAACAAAGCATTCAATAAATATCGTCGTAGTAGAAGATCCATCGAGATAGATTCATACTAAAGACCTCGATCCCCATTGAATAAATCAACCAGATTGCACGCTCCCTCGCAGTCTTTGATTAATTTTTAAATCCATCTGATTCTCTATCCCCCAGTTTAAGTCCGATTGGCGCTCTGAACAGTTTCAGGCATAGTTCTGCATGTCTGTTCATTTGAAGGCGTCGGTACGATTTAACATTAGCCGCTCGAAATCTTTATCATTATAGTATTCCCCTGTTCAATATTAGACAATGCTTCCAATTATTTCCAAAACACAATTCTTTCTTCATGAAGTGTATTATTATTGACGACGACCTTAAAGCGTGTAAAGCGCTGGAAAGGCTTATTGACCGGCTTCCGACTTTAAAAGTGCTGGCCGTTTGCGACAATCCATTTTCTGCGGTTGAACCCATAGCCCGTTTCCAACCAGATCTTCTTTTCCTGAATGTGGAAATGCACGAAGACGCCGGGTTAAAATGGATGGAGACGCTGGCCGTACTTCCGGAAGTCATTATTACGACCGGCAAAACGCCTTTCGATCTGGGTTCGTTTAATTATCCGGTCGCGGATTATTTAAAAAAACCGGTAGATTTTCCGCGCTTTCGGTCTGCCGTCGAAAAAGCGCAGGCTCGTCGAAGCCGCCAATTAAAAGCCGCGCAGGAAGAGAAAGAAAGCGCCGGTAAACCGGACGTCTTTTCTTCGGCGCCCGGATCAAACGGAATATTTTTGAACGCTTTTTTTATCCGCACAGAAGGCAGGTATGTGCGTCTATTAGTGAGCGAAGTCCTCTATTTCGAAAATATAGGAGATTATGTCCGGGTCTGCACCAAGACCGGCAATATGACCATCTATTCCACCATGAAAGGACTCAATGAAAAACTGAATCACCCGCAATTCGTTAAGGTGCATCGCTCCTATATTGTCAACATATCAAAAATTGTAGATATTGAGGAGAACTCTTTAGTAATCGAGCGTAAAGTCATACCCATCAGCCGCGCGCATAAGGCCGGTTTAATGGCCCGGCTGAATGTGCTTTAACTAATTCAATACAGCCAAAAGCTAAAGACGAATAGCTGTTGGCTAAAAGCTGATAGCTGATGGCTGATAGCTAAAAGCTAATATCAAATCTACCATTAAGCCCGCAACAAAAACCAAAAAGCGCCTTTTAACGTCAAAAAACAGGCAGATCTCCCCAAAATACGAAAACATACCCCCTACCCCTTCTTTTGTAGACAACTTTGTAGCGTCAGAAAAAATCTATACCTTTTTAACGCTCTTAACCATTTAATATATGAGAATCCTTGTCGCAGACGAACAGCCTATGGCGCTTAGAACACTCCACTCCAAACTGGAAAAAGCGGGCTTTGATATTTCAGCAGCCGTCGACGGTCAACAGGCAATGAGTTTTTTTGACTCCGAAACCCCTGATCTGGTCATCATGGATCTGTTCTTACCCTACGCAACCGGTTTTGAAGTCCTCAATTTTATCCGCGAAAAACGCGCCAGCAAGATTCCCGTATTTTTCTTATCCAGCGTCGGACTCGAAAAGACCATCGTGGAAGCATTCGAGCTGGGCGCGGATGATTATCTAACCAAGCCTTTCCGCCCTTCAGAAATTGTGGCCAGGGTAAGGCGTAAACTTAACGTCAACTAATGATATTATCCGTCTGTTCGCTGTGCCGTTCTTTTCTCCCTCCCCTTTTTTTCCTTATTTCTTTTCCCGGCTTTTTACAGGCGCAAACGGATACCTTGTATTCCAAGCTATCGGCCGGTTACGACGTGGAACGGAGGCCCAACTATGACGGGTATCTCTACACGGTACAATATGGGAAAAAATTGAAGTTCGGAACCGCGCTGGCGACCTTCCAGGAAGGTAGCCGGTTCAATCAGACCGGCTGGACCGCCCAGGCGGAATGTTACCCTAAGTTTGGTAAAAGCGCCTATGGCTATGCCTCCTTCACCGCGACAAACGGCAAAATTGCTCTGCTATACAGCGCGGCGGCCAGTTGGTGCCCCATCCTAAAAGGCGGTGTGGAATTAGAGATAGGCGGACGCATGATATATGTAAGCCCGAGGGAGAAAGTCTGGCTGGGCGGCTTAGGGATGACCAAATATTGGAAAAACTGGTTTTTCAGTCCCAAATTAACCCTCGTTACCGGTAAAGATTTAAGCGGCCAGGCTATAGCCCTGACCGTTCGCCGGTATGGCGGCGACGATGCAACTTATCTGTTTTTTAATACAGGCGTATCTAAAACAAATCAAACGACAGTCTACCAAAACTTACTTTTTAATACTTTTCAACTAAATTCCCGTTGGCTCTCCGCCGGTGTGCATCGAAAGATAAACCGGCGCTGGGCGGCGGATTTTAGCGCGGGATTTGAAGACAATGATACCCGAAGCGGGGAAGTTAAAAAAAGCTGGTTAAGTAGCCTGAAGTTAAACTACAACTTTTAAGCTATAACTACCGAGTTACAAATCTGAGATGATCTTTCTTTTTCAACAAATGCTCCGTCTGACGGCCAAAGACATACCGTTAGACCAAACACATAACCTTACCCGGCATGGGGACGAGGAGACGTTGATTTGGATCGTTTGGTGCGTAGTTGCAACAATGTTACTTTCCGCTCTTTTGATGGCGCTGGTCATTTTTATACGACGGACCTGGTGGGCGATGACCATAAAAAAGGAGGCTTATTTGCGAAGCCGTTATGAAAATCTTTTAACTGAATTTATATGCGGCGACCATGAGAATGAAATGATCAGGTCGCTTTCGTCAGAAAAGGAAGCGTTGTTAAGTTTAAGCCAGAAGGAGTTAAGAAAGTCGATGAACCGCCGGATCTTTAAGGAATGTCTGCTCGAATTGCACAAACATCTGAGCGGTCAGGAAACCAACAAACTTCGGGATTTATACCTGATCTTAGGATTCAAGCATACGGCGATGCAGGCTCTTAAAAAAAGCCGGAGCTGGGAAAAATTAGTCGAAAGTATCGCCGAATTGAGTCAACTTGGTATACGGGACGCGAAAGCCCTGATTTTCCCTTTGGTCAATCATCCGAACGATATGGTCAGCGTGGCCGCTTTAAGAGCCCGCGTTTCGCTTGATCTTGATCCGCTGTTATTGTTGGACGACCGTAAAAAAGACCTGAGCCCCTGGCAAAAAACGCAGTTAAGAGTGGTAATCAGCCGGTTGCCGATCGAAGAAATGCCTGATTTCAGGCGTTGGTTCCATCATCCGAATGCTACCGTAGTTGATTTCGCAAAGGACATGTCCGATCAGTTTGCCGATTCGCTTTTAGAAGATTTAACGTATGAATTTGGTTTGATAAACGACCCTTAAAGCGCCCGTAATAATGCATGATTTCTGGTTACACGCGATTCAATTTTTTGAATACGCCATTTTTTTCTACTGCATGATGATCCTGTCGTCCTATCTGATCATGGGATTTGTCTCCATATTTGAAGTGCTCAAGTACAGAAGAGAAAGAGACCTCACCGACTACGAAGAAATTCTGGCCTCGCCCGAGGCCCCTACGCTCACTATCGTCGCGCCCGCATATAACGAAGAGGTTCCTATTATCGATAATATCCGTTCCCTTTTATCCCTTCGTTACGGTAAACTAACCGTAATCATCGTCAACGACGGTAGTAAAGATCAAACGCTTCAGCGGGCGATCGATAATTATGATCTGGAGGTCGACCTCGACTGCGTTTATCCGGAGACCATACCCACCAAACCCGTTCGCGGGATCTATCGCTCTAAAAATCCTGCTTTCCGTCATTTGATCGTCGTCGATAAGGTCAACGGCGGAAAAGCCGACGCCATTAATGTGGGCGTTAATTTAGCGACCACCGATTATTTTGCCTGTATCGACGTGGATTGCATCATCGAGTCCGACGCTTTCCTGAAAATGGTCAAACCCATCATGCAGGCGAAGAACGAACGGATCGTCGCCGTCGGCGGCATAGTCTGGCTGAACAACGATTCGGTGATTGAAAACGGTCGCTTGATCAAACTGAAAACGCCCGACACGTTCATTGCCCGCATCCAGGTCATCGAATATTTCCGCGCTTTCCTGCTGGGGCGTACCGCCTGGGCAAAGATCAATGGGTTATTGCTGATCTCCGGCGCGTTCGGTATCTTCGAGCGCAAACTCATCGTCGAAATCGGCGGCTACAACCACAATACCGTTGGCGAAGATATGGAACTCGTGATGCGCGCGCACAAGGTCATGCGTCTGCGTAAAGAAAAATATCGGGTTGCCTATATCCCCGAACCGCTTTGCTGGACGGAAGGGCCGTCAGATTTCGCCGTGCTTGGCCGCCAAAGGCACCGCTGGACCCGGGGAACGCTGGAATGTTTATCCTTTTATAAATGTATGTTTTTTAATCCGCAATATGGCGTTCTGGGTATGCTCAGTTATCCCTACTGGTTTTTTGCCGAATGGATGGCGCCTTTTATAGAAGCGGGCGGTCTGTTATTTTTCTTTATCCTTTGCGTGGTCGGATTGGTCAACTGGCATTTTTTTTGGGCGATGCTGGCCCTCGTCTACGCCTTTGCCGTAATGATCTCGTTCTTCGCCATTTTTGTACAGGAACTTTCTTACAGCAGTTACCAGCGCCGAAGCGACGTCGCTTCTTTATTATGGACAGCAATGGCCGAACCCTTCCGGTATCACCCAAAAACAGTCTATTGGTCCCTAAAGGGTAATTATGATTGGTTTACCGGGAAAAATGTAGGTTGGGGAACGATGACCCGCGCCGGATTTCAAAAGAAATAACAAACAGCTATTAGCCTTAGCCTTATTTGGCATAAAATGGCATGTACAGAATCTGAAATGGTTGTTGCCGGTCGGGCTAAGTTTTTATGTATTCGCCGGCGTATGCTATGTGATCGACGTGTACCGCCGCAAGGCAAAGGCGGAAACCAACCCGGTCGCCTATTTTTCCTACCTGAGTTTTTTCCCGCAAATCCTTTCCGGCCCTATCGCGCAGGCAACCGATCTGCTCCCGCAGTTCAATAGAAAAAGAGATCTAAACTGGAAAAGGACGGAAGACGGCGTCATGCAGTTTACCTGGGGCCTATTCAAAAAAGTGGTCATTGCGGACGTCTATTTTTATTATCATCGCCGTCAACGTCAATCCCGGAACAGAATATATTTATTTCAAATATTAATCCAACCGGCCTGATATAAGACCATATATAAAATCGATCAAACTTAAATTCAATTAATTCCTGCTTATCAACCATTTAAAAGTATGTTACAATGAAAGTCAGAACTATTTTACAAAGTTGCATTGCCGTTTCGGCGCTCGTTTTTTTAGCCGTTTCCTGTCAGAAGTCGATTACCGGCGTTCCAAAGGCGACGAAGGGAAAGGAAGAAGCCGTCCAGACCTACCCGGAAGTTCCCCGCAACGAAGTCATCCGGGACGGAGAATTATGGACGGAAATGAAAGACAAATACAAGCAGTACGTCGTTTCCCTGAATACTAAAATAAAATCGACCGGAGAATTCCGCCGCAGAATTGGTTTATTACGAAAAAACGTATAAGAACAAATAAAACCATCATAACCCGCCCTGCTTTGAAAAAAGCGGGGCTTTCTTTGTTTCTCCTATGCCTCAAGTACGGCTCATCTATGCCTCAAGTACGGCTCTCATCTATGAATCAGATACGGCTTATCTATGCCTCAAGTACGGCTTATCTATGCCTCAAGTACGGCTTCATCCAGATATGTATAGTTGTAAAAATAAAGGCTGATTAGGCAATTCAAACTTTCTTCAATTCTTAGCGTTTGAAAAACCATGAAATTATTTTTAATTATTTTGCCACAAATATGGATAAGACCTTGAAGGACGGAACAGCGCCAACGCTTCTTTCCATTGCAGAGGTTGATCGCGTCATTGAAATGGCCTGGGAAGACCGGACGCCCTTTGAAGCCATTTTCGTGCAATTTGGTTTAAGCGAGAAAGAGGTGATTAAACTGATGCGTAAAGAGATGAAAAGGTCCAGTTTTGAAATGTGGCGCGAGCGAACCAACGGAAGGGCGACCAAACATCGCGCATTACGGAGCGACGAGATTGACCGGTTCAAATGCAGCCGGCAAAAGAACATTTCCTTGAATAAAGTGAGTAAAAGGAATTGAGCGAAAAACCGGCCAACTAAATATTATTGTAACTGTTTTATTTTTCGCACAAATTCCCACAGTACAATCCCCGCAGAAACCGCTATATTCAGCGAATGCTTTGTTCCGTATTGAGGAATTTCAATAACCATGTCTGACAGCCGGATGGCCTCGTCTGAAACGCCGTCTACTTCGTTGCCAAAAATCAAGGCATATTTTTGTTCAGGATTTATATTGGCCTCGTTCAAACCAATGCTTCCTTCTGCCTGTTCAACAGCTGCGATGATATACCCGGCCTTTTTTAATCGACCGATGGCGTCGGCTGCGTTTTCAGCATAACTCCAGTCGACCGATTCTGTCGAGCCTAAAGCGGTTTTTAAAATTTCGCGATGCGGCGGCTGCGCTGTAATGCCGCAAAGGACGACTTCCGAAACGGCGAAAGCGTCGGCGGTTCTGAAAACGGAACCGACATTCAGGGCCGAACGCACATTATCCAAAACGACCGCAAGAGGCGTTTTCCCGCTTTCTTTAAAGGTCTCTACTGAAATCCGGTTCAACTCTTCCATTTTCAGTTTACGCAGTCCCGGCTCCAACTCTTTTGATTCCAATCTGTTTTGCTTTTTTGATAAATAGATCATGAAAAAAATAGGCTTACTTTCGGATACGCACAGCTATTTAGACGATAAAGTTTTTGAATACTTTAAAGACGTCGACGAAATCTGGCATGCCGGGGACATTGGAGACCCCGCCATAGCCGGCGCGCTGGAAAAATTTAAACCATTCCGCGCCGTTTACGGAAACATTGACGGCGCCGACGTCCGAAGCCGGTATCCTTTGAACAATCGTTTTGAAACGGAGGGCGTCGACGTATGGATAACCCATATTGGCGGTTATCCCGGAAAATACGCGCCGCGCGTAAAAGCGGAACTGGAACTCGACCCGCCAAAACTGTTCATTTGCGGCCATTCGCACATCCTCAAAGTGATCTATGATAAACAATATGATCTTCTTCACCTGAACCCGGGAGCCTGCGGCGTTGAAGGCTTCCATCAAATTAAAACTCTGTTGCGCTTTGAAGTGGAAGCGGGAAAAGCCCAGAAAATGGAGATCATCGAACTGGGGGCGCGCGGAAAAAAATAAGGCCGCAGGCAAACGCCTGCGGCCCGAAAGTTTCAACATTTAAGTATTGCGATTGCGGTATAGTGTAATCTTTAAAGCTAACGGCTATTTATAAGTGCAGCGCCGTTTTGCGCGCAAGCAGTTTTTCTTTCGTTTCCACATGTTCGGGATCCGGCACGCAACAATCTACCGGACAGACGGCCGCGCATTGGGGTTCCTCATGAAATCCCACGCATTCGGTGCATTTATCCGGCACGATAAAATAGTAATCGTTGGAGATCGGCGTCTGTTCCGCTTCCGCGTTGACCTCAATCCCGCTATCTAATAAATAAGCGCCTTTGACGGTATTACCGTCCGAAATTTTCCATTCTATCCCGCCTTCATAAATTGCATTATTGGGACATTCCGGTTCGCAAGCCCCGCAATTAATGCAATCGTCGGTGATGATTATAGCCATGAATATAAACTAATTTTATCTGAACGGTAGTAATTTACCGTATATATCCGCAAAGTTACGCATTTTAGGCGGAATACTAACCTATAATTTGAAAACTTATTGTATTTGACGCCCTTATCTTGAATACGATGTTTTGAAAACAATGGATTATTATCCGCCTGCTTTTTTTGTTTGGCTGTATCCTTCGGCCAAAAGTAACGTCCATATTTTATCCCGTTGGTTGCCTTGTATTAATATTTCGTCCCCTTTTACGCTGCCGCCAACCCCGCATTTGGTTTTTAATAATTTACCCAGCGCCTCAAGGGTTTCTGCCGTACCGAAAAAGCCTTTGACGACGGTCGCTTCTTTATTTCCTTTCAGCCGTTCCAAGTGAATGCGTAGTTTTTGCTGCGCGGGCGGCAGGTCTTCTACCGGGTCTTTATCCGGTTCGGGTTTGAAATCAGGGTTGGTGGAAAACACGATCTTGAAATCTTTATTATTTTTCATACGGGTATGGTTTAGGGGACCTTAACTTTTTCTTCTCCATCCATTATTTAGCGATTCGAGTAGTAAATATCCAAACCGGTTCATATTTGTTTTTCCATTCGCCAAAACTACGACGCCTGTTTTGGTCGACCGGTTAAAGGCGACAAAAGCGCTATGCCCGGCACTCAGGCCGGATTGAATGCAAATCAGGTTATTATTTTTTTCTTTGACGACGTGCCATGCCTTTGAAACCCAGGTATTTTTATCGACATTGGTTGGGAAAAGCGGCTTTTCTAAACTTATATATGAAATATCGGAGGAAAGATTAAAATATTTCAAAAAATCAAGCCATTGGTTGATGGTTCCTTTCATGCCCAGGGAATATAAAAAAGGAGTACTTATCTTCCAACACTCCGCCGGGTTTCCTAACGGGTCATAACCTTGGCAGGGCTGCCAGTCTTTCGTTTTTAAAAAAGGAGCTATCTTTTCCCAAGCCGCTTTAAAACGTTCTTTTCCGGTGTTTCCCGGTAAATAAGCGCTTAGTTTTTCCTTGTTCGTTTCCCATAAGCTTCCCAAGAGAACGTAGCCGAGGTGGGAATATAAATATTTTGGAGCAGGTGCGGCAGAAATATTTTTCAGGTAGGCATAGAAATCTTCGTATGTGTAATTTTCATAAGGCTGAGCGCCGTCCGTACCGTCCGAGCCTAGACCTTCCGGTATTTTTGGAAGCCCCGACGTATGGGTTAATAATTGAAGAATAGTCGTTTTTGCCCCGAACGGCGTTTTTTGATCGTCCGGCAGATAAGAATTTACGACCGAATCTAAATTAAAGAAGCCGCTTTCAATGGCGGCGTTTATCAGATAGGCGGTAATGATTTTAGAGGCCCCGCCCAGTTCAAATACCGTTTCGGCATCCGGCTTAACGTCGCTTTCTTTTGAAACGCGGCCAAACCCTAAAACCCAGGTCGAATCATGATCTATGACTCCGACCACTATTCCCGGGACTTTTGCGGTATCCCAATGGACGCCCTGGTTAAGGATACTCAAAACGGCCCGCTGTAAATGAAGACTGTCCTGCGCTTTAATGCATTGGAAAGCGCTAACGCCAATCAGGATAAAAATAAATCTCCGGGGGAAAGGGAAAAGCAAAAGCGCGGCCATGAAAAGAAATTCAGTTTTTATGACAATTTTAGTAAAGCGCTTCCGGGGGCTCAAGGAGGGTCAGGTGGGACGTCTTTTTTTATTTTTTCAAAAAATAAAAAAAAACCTCCCTTTCCTTGATTTTATTTACACGATCATTTTACCCTTCATCGCATTGGCAATAGTTTCGTCCATCGCGCGGTGGGCGAGGGGAGCAGTATATTCGTTCAATCGGTCCATAGCGACTTGAATGGCGTCTTTGTCGTCCTCCTTAGCCGATTTTTTTAATAAACGGGTCATCTCTGCCGTCCGGTCATATTCCTCTTTGGAAAGCAGGCCGGCGTTTTGTTTCAGAAACTTATGTGATGAAAGTATAATGTTATTGGCTTCATTCCTGGCTTCCAATAATCCGCGCTTTTGCATATCGGACGCCGCGTTTTGAATGGAGTCGATCAGCATGAGCGCCATTTCTTCTTCGCTTAGTCCGTATTGAGAACGGATATTGATTTCCTGTTCGACTCCCGACCGCAATTCTTTGGCCTTGACGATCAGGACTCCGTCGGCGTCAAGAATGAACTGTACGTCTATTTTGGGCAAGCCTGCGGGCATCGGCGGTATGCCGGTTAAAATAAATTCTCCTAATTTCCGGTTATGCTCCACCAAATCCCGCTCGCCCTGGAAAACGGACACTTTGAGATTTTTTTGCCCGTCTACAGAAGTAGTATATTGTCTGCCCGCTTTAGAAGGTATTTTTGAGTTCCGGGCTATAATAACGTCCATCAGGCCGCCCACGGTTTCAATGCCCAGCGACAATGGCGTCACGTCGATCAGCAGCAGGCCTTTTTCGTTGCCCGCTAAAACGTCCGCCTGTATGGCGGCGCCCAAAGCGACCACTTCATCCGGATTTAGCCGGTCGTATACGGGGCGTTGAAAGAACTCAGATACAGTTTTTTTGACGAGCGGAATCCGGGTTGAGCCGCCGACCATCACGACCGCTTCAATATCTGCAACCTGTAACTTCGCGTCGGCTAAGGCCTGTTTACATTTATCTATGGTCTTTTCGATCAGCGGCTGGATCAGCGTTTCAAAACGGGCTTTAGATATCCGGAACTGTCGCCCTTTCACCGATCCCCTGAAAAATTTATCCACCCCCGGCAGTTCTTTTTTTGCCTGCTCCGCTTTTAAGCGCATTGTCTGGCCAAATTCTTTATCGTTTTGCAGGAATTTACGGTCGATCTCATATTTTTCTATCCAATAGTCCATTATTACGCGGTCAAAATCGTCGCCGCCCAAAAAAGTGTCCCCATTGGTGGAAAGAACTTCAAATATATCGTCCTGGATTTGCAGGATCGACACGTCAAAGGTTCCGCCGCCGAGGTCGTACACCGCAATTCGTTGAGGCGCTTCCTGGAGCCGGTCCAGTCCGTATGCCAGGCTGGCCGCCGTCGGTTCGTTGATGATACGCAGGGTTTCCAGACCGGCCAGTTTAGCGGCGTCGCGGGTTGCCTGCCGTTGGGTATCGTTGAAATAGGCGGGAACGGTGATCACCGCTTTGGTTGCAGGCCGGCCTAATTCCGCTTCTACGCGGTTTTTTAATTCCTTTAAAATGAACGCGCTTAGTTCGACGGGAGTATAGAATTTATCTTTTACGCGGATCTTCACCAAGCTGTCAGCGCCGTCGTCAATGATCTTATACCCAAAATATTGTTCAAAAGATTGTACGTCTTGGTAGTTTTTGCCCATCAGGCGTTTCACAGAATAAATGGTATTTTGAGGATCGCTGATTAATTTTTCTCTGGCCGCTTGGCCGGTAACGACGCTTCCGTCGACGGCAAAGTGTAGCACGGAAGGAACCAGCGCATTGTTACCCTCTTTATCTTTGACGCAAACCGGCGCGCCGTCTTTCATATAAGCCACCAAAGAATTGGTTGTTCCCAGATCAATGCCAATTATAATATCTTTTACCGTATCCGTCCGGTCGACGGTTCCTTCTTTAATATTAATGGGTATAATGGCCATAGGTATTCTGCTAAAAAGTTCACGAAATCACTATTTAATTTTTTTCAAATCTAAAACAACAAGCGGAACGTTAAGTTGTTCTTTCTGACATATAGTAAATGAACGCTCGTTTGTTGATTTTTGACGTCTTGATAACGCTTAAACTGTAAATATTTATGTTAGATTCTATCGCCAAAGATAAAGGCGTGCGCCTTTACTTATTGTTAGGCGTATTTTTTATCGCAAACGCATTATGCGCCGAATTTATGGGCGCTAAAATTTTTACTTTGGAAGGTAGTATGGGCCTGCAACCGGTTCACTGGAATTTATTCGGCAACGATTTTTCCTTCAACCTCACCGCCGGCGTACTATTGTGGCCCGTTGTTTTTGTCATGTCCGATATTATCAACGAATTTTACGGACATAAAGGGGTTAAATTTCTATCTTATTTGGGTGCGGGCATGATCGCTTACGCTTTTATTATGTTTTTTGGAGCAATCCTCTTAAAACCTGCCTCTTTCTGGCAGTTTAGTAAAACCCAAAGCGGAATTCCCGATCTGAATCTGGCGTTTGGTAATATTTTCGGACAAAGCATGGGCATTATCGCCGGTTCTTTAATCGCTTTTTTAATTGGTCAAATCGTGGACGTCGCTATTTTTCACCGGATAAAACTCCATACCGGGGAGAAATGGATCTGGCTCCGATCGACGGGCAGCACCCTGATCTCTCAGTTGTTTGATAGTTTCATTGTCCTGTTCATCGCTTTTTATTTCTATCCCCGGCTGGTTCCCGGCCAAATGGATCATCCGTGGTCATTTTATCTGGTACTCAGCAGTGGGTTAGGGAATTACATCTACAAATTTTTCCTCGCCCTTGCCATGACCCCCGTTATTTACATTGTGCATCACCAGATTGAACGTTTTTTAGGCCATGAACTGGCGGCTGAATTAAAACACAAAGCGGCGCAAAGCTGAAAATTAGCTGTCAGCTATCAGCCGTCAGCTATTACTACATATTTTTAGAATGGATTATTCTTATCTTTGCGCGCTTTATTCTAGCGCTTCATATTTTGACGGCTTAGACTGTTATTAATCAAAGAATCATTTTCAGAAAGTCCCCGTTATATATTTAGCGTATTTATTTTTAGATATTATATTATAACTGAGGGCTGATAGCTAATAGCTGACGGCTAAAAATTATGTCCCGACAAATTACGTCCCAAGCCCTGATGATCCGGCCCGCAAATTTTGGATTCAACGAAGAAACGGCGGCCAATAATGCTTTCCAAAAAAAAGACGACCGATGGACTGCGGCAGAAGTTCAACAAAAAGCGCTGGAAGAGTTTGACGCTTTTGCCCTTAAATTGATGCAGGCGGGCGTCGACGTCATGGTTGCCGAAGATGACATTGCGCCCGTTAAACCGGACGCTATTTTCCCAAATAACTGGGTGAGTTTTCATGACGACGGCTCCATAATTACTTACCCCATGTTCTCCTCGTTGCGGCGACAGGAAAGAAACCCGGAAATTCTACGGGTAATCGAAAGCCATTATGCCGTGCAGAAACATATTCATTTAGAAAAATATGAAGACGGGCATAAATTCCTGGAAGGAACTGGGAGCATGGTATTGGATCGCGTGAATAAAATTTCTTATGCCTGCTCGGGGCCAAGAACGGACGAAGAAGCGCTGGATCATTTTTGCCGGATCATGGACTATAAGAAAATGTTATTCGACGCTTTTGACGCGCGCGGTCAAAAAATATACCATACGAATGTGATGATGGCGCTCGGTAAAAGTCTTGCGGTGATTTGCCTGCAAGCAATTACGGACAAGCGCCAAAGGGAAATGCTGATCGAAGAACTGGAAGCGACGGAAAAGGAAATCATAGAGATCTCCCATAAGCAAATGGATCATTTTGCAGGAAATATGCTCCAGATGAATTCAAACGACGGCAAATCTTTTCTCATTATGTCCAAACAAGCGAGGGAATCGTTGAACGACCGTCAAATAGAACAGATTCACAGGCATACGCGCATATTAAGCGCCGATCTGCAAACCATCGAAACCTTCGGCGGAGGATCCGCGAGGTGTATGATAGCGGAAATATTTATTACCAAAAGAAAATAACAGGTTTACATGGAATATGATCATCGGGAAATTGAAGCACGCTGGAAAAGTTTCTGGAAAGAAAATAAGACCTATCAGGTAAGCAACGATTCTGAAAAGCCTAAATATTATGTACTGGATATGTTCCCTTATCCTTCGGGAGCGGGTTTGCACGTGGGCCATCCGCTAGGTTATGTCGCTTCTGATATTTTTTCCAGATATAAGAGATTAAAAGGATTCAACGTCCTGCATCCGATGGGCTTTGACGCCTTTGGCCTGCCCGCTGAACAGTATGCCATACAGACGCGCATCCATCCCGCTGTTTCGACCGCGCAAAACATTAAAAAATACCATGAACAGCTCGATAATATCGGATTTTGCTATGACTGGAGCCGCGAAGTATGGACCTCTGATCCGGCCTATTATAAATGGACGCAATGGATCTTCCTGAAATTATTTGATCACTATTACGATAAAGCGGCGGATAAAGCCATGCCAATCGATGGTTTGACCGAACGTTTCGCGTTTTCCGGGAATGCGGGCGTCCAGGCGGCAACTACGCAGGAAACCATTTTTTCTGCGGAAACCTGGAAATCCTGGACGCCTAAGCAACAGGATGAAATGCTGATGAATTATCGTCTCGCTTACCGGAAAGTGAGTTACGTTAACTGGTGCGAAGCCTTAGGCACCGTCCTGGCCAACGACGATATTAAGGACGGCGTCAGCGAGCGCGGCGGCCACCCGGTCGTGCAGCGCCCGATGCTGCAATGGTCTTTGCGGACGACCGCTTATGCGGAAAGGCTGCTCAAAGATTTAGATACCATCGACTGGACTGACGCCCTTAAAACGCAGCAGCGAAACTGGATCGGCAAAAGCGAAGGCGCGCAACTCTTTTTTGAAATTAGCGGAAGCCCGGTTAAGCTGGAAATATATACGACCAGGCCAGACACCATTTTTGGCGCTACTTTTATGGTTCTGGCGCCCGAACATCCGCTGGTACAACAGATTGTAACGCCCGGGCAAAAAAAGACCATTGAAGATTATCTTTCTTATGTCGGCAGAAGATCGGAAAGGGAACGCGCTTCCGACGTCAAGGAAGTAACGGGCGCTTTTACGGGCGCATATTGTATAAACCCCTTCAATCAACAAAAAGTCCCGATCTGGATCGCCGAATATGTGCTAAAAGATTACGGAACCGGCGCCATCATGGCCGTGCCGAGCGACGACGAGCGCGACCAGGCCTTTGCCGAAAAATTTGGATTGCCTATTATTGGCGTGGTCGATAAAAGTAAATATCCGGGCGCGACCCTGCATGATAAAACGGGCGTTATTTATAATTCGGATTTTCTGGACGGCATGGAAGTCGCGGAAGCGATCGAAATGATGTTGAAAAACATTGAGGCAATGGGAATCGGTTCCCGGCGGATCAACTATAAACTCCGGGATTCCAACTTTAGCCGCCAACGCTATTGGGGCGAGCCTTTTCCGATCAAATACGACCAGGATGGCGTTTCGCATGCCGTCGAACGCCTTCCGGTGGAATTGCCGTTTATGGAGGATATTACGCCTTCGCCCGATGGAAAATCTCCGTTATCAAGAGATGCAAGCTGGGTAAAAATGGATCATGGGTTTACCCGCGAAACCGACACCATGCCTGCGGTAGCCGGCAGTTCCTGGTATTTTTTGCGATATATGGATCCGCATAACCCCGATGCATTCGCTTCTCAAAAAGCGCTGAACTACTGGAAAGACGTCGATCTCTATGTCGGAGGCACGGAACACGCGGTCAGCCATTTATTATACAGCCGCTTATGGCATAAGGTATTGTTTGATCTGGGTTTGGTTCCAACGAACGAGCCTTTCAAAAAACTGATCAACCAGGGCATGATACAGGGCCGGTCGTTATTTCTGCAGGTTGGAAACCGGAAAATACATGTAAAAATTCAGTTGGCAGACGATAAAGACAGGTTATATCGGGACAAATACCTGGAAATGATTCAAAGCGATTTTCGCTTTGAAGGAATTGACGCCAATACAGAAATTTGCTGGCAAAAAGACGAAAAAGGCGCCGAATATGCTCAATTGACGATGGAGGTGGAGAAAATGTCCAAATCCAAATACAACGTCGTTAATCCCGACGAGGTCATTGAGATGTACGGAGCTGATTGCTTCCGGATGTTTGAAATGTTCTTAGGCCCGATTGAAATGGCCAAGCCCTGGGATACGAGGAGCATCAACGGCGTCCATAATTTTATTCGCAAATTATGGGCTTTGTTCTACGACGTCCATACCGGCGCTTCTTTATGGACGAACGGCGAACCAGATAAAGACGAATATAAGGCGCTACATGCCGCTATTAAGAAAACGACCGAAGATATTGAGCGGTTTTCTCTAAACACCTGCGTCAGCACGTTTATGATCTGCGTCAACGAATTGAAAAGATTGAACTGCAATAAGAAAAAAATATTACAGGAATTCGTTGTCCTAATGGCTCCTTTTGCGCCGTTCACCGCCGAAGAGCTTTGGCGCAACTTAGGGAATACGACGACCGTTTTTGACGCCAAATATCCGGTGGCCGACGAATCTTATTTGAAAAAAGACGTCGTGGAGTACCCGCTTTGCATCAACGGAAAGAAAAGAGGCGAGGCGATGTTCTCCGTCGATATGTCGCCGACCGACATTGAAGCGGAAGTCAGAAATATGGCCGTCGTCAGGAAATGGACGGAAGGTCAGCAAATACGGAAAGTGATTATAGTGTCGGGTAAAATGGTCAACCTGGTCGTAAATTAATCCAAAATTTCTATTGCGGTCTCACTTTCACGTATGAAATGGCGTCCAAATACTCGTTGTTTTTCAAATAATGTTTAACTAGATAGCCCTGCCGTTCGTATCCCGCTTTTTCCAGCGCCCGTCCTGAAGCGGGATTATAGGCGAAAATATTCGCTTCCAGACGCAGGAATGGATAGGCGTCGAACAGATAATCAGTAAATTTTCTAATTACTTCCGTCATAATTCCTTTGTTCCAATAAGGCCTGCCCAGCCAGTAGCCAATTTCGTCGCGATCGCCGGTCGCGCCGTTATGTAAGAAATGCCCGACGCCGCCAATCAGCTCGTCCTGCTTGTTTCGAATAGCCCAATTGACCGGTTTGCCAAACAATTTTTCTTTTTCTTTTGTTAGTTCAATAAAAAATTGCGCGTCGCGCTCCGTATAAGGAAAAGGAATGGTTAATGTATTCCGGGAAATACCCTGATCGTTGAGATATAAAACAAAGCGATCTTTGTCTCTCGACTCCACGACGGAAAGGTAGATATCTTCGTTAACGGGTATTATTCCTTCAGTAATCATCGTTCTTATTCAATTTATTTTTTGTGAATAGTTTTACAGTAACGTAACCAAAGTAACGAAACCGCCGAAAATATCGTAAAATTGTAGTAAATCAACCATCTTTTCCAACCTTTTTTAAAGATAATTCTGGGAAAGGCGGGTCTTATTTACCTTCGTCTACATCTTCATCATTAAAAATTGTGGCTAACGACTAAAAGCTAATAGCTAATAGCTTACAAAATGGAAAGCGTATACCGGATTAAATGGATTTTTTTTGCCGCTACGGCCTACATGATCTTTGCTTTTGCCTGGTGGACCATACTCTTGATCCGAAAAAATGAAGACGCCCGGGAAGCAAAGATTGAACTGCTTCAGCTAGGGATGCGAACGGAACAAATCTATACGGATTCCCTGGCATTTATCCGTTCGGCCCGATATAACGAGATCAATCATCGTTACGATCGTCAAAAGGACATGATCTGGGAGGAAGGAATTTTTATTTTTTTAGGTTTTCTGCTGGGAATATGGTTCATCAACGAAACGCATAATAAAGAAGTGGCGCTATCCAATCAACGCCGGAATTTTTTACTTTCTATTACCCATGAACTCAAATCTCCCCTTGCCTCTATTCAACTGATCCTGCAAACTTTTTTAAAAAGAAAATTAGAAAAACCGCAAACGGACAAATTGATTCATTCCGCGCTTTCAGAAAGCGACCGCCTGAACCAACTGATTAATAACCTGTTATTATCCGCTAAATTGGAAACTGCATATACGCCACAGTTGGAAGATATTTCGCTGGAAGTATTGGTGGACGAGATCGTTGAAAAAATGAAGACCAAGTTTCCTAACGCCAATATCGTGGCTGAAAAAGCTGTAGTTCCTGTTTTTAGTGGGGAAAAACTAGGGATCGCTTCGATTTTGCTCAACCTGGTGGAGAATGCCGTTAAATATAGTAAAGACATCATAGACGTCCGCGTTCGATATTATTACGGGCAGGATAAATTTCATATCGAAATTGCC
This sequence comes from Chitinophagales bacterium, assembly GCA_038230555.1. Lineage (GTDB taxonomy): Bacteria > Bacteroidota > Bacteroidia > Chitinophagales > Saprospiraceae > JAAFJT01. Next base: position 11,580 of record JBBRMZ010000022.1, on the reverse strand, counting down.
GACCAGGGAATTGGCGTTCCGGATAAAGAGAAAAAGAAAATCTTTGAAAAGTTTTACCGTTTGGGCAACGAATATACCCGCCAAACAAAAGGAACCGGTTTAGGATTATTTATTGTAGACCAAATCGTTAAAGCTCATAAAGGATCTATCCAAGCGTTGGACAATCATCCAAAAGGGTCTCTTTTTAAAATTAGTTTACCCAACCGCCTGTAGAGACGCAATGCTTTGCGTCTAAACATTTACAATATTTCACATGAGAATTTTATTAGTCGAGGACGAAGAACCTATCCGGGAGGTATTAAAACTCAACCTTGAGATGGAGGGCTATGAGGTGGTCGAATCAAAGGATGGAAAAAATGCGCTGAAATATATTCAGCAGCAGCACTTTGACCTATTGATCCTGGACGTCATGCTGCCCGAAATGAACGGTTTTGATATATGCGAACAGGTAAGGCTGACGGACTCTACCACTCCGATTATCTTTTTAACCGCGAAGGACGCTTCTTCCGACCGCATTACGGGGTTAAAAAAAGGGGCCGACGATTATCTGACCAAACCCTTTGAATTAGAAGAACTATTACTGAGGGTACAGATCCTGGTTAAAAGAACCAATAGAAAAGCGGCGGACGAATTGGAAATTTATCGCTTCGGTTCCAACGAAATTAATTTTGCCTTGTTTGAAGCTAAAGGAACGGACGGCCCTTTTAATCTTACTAAAAAAGAGACCATGCTATTGAAATTACTCATCGAACGCAAGAACGAGGTCGTTTCCCGCAACCAGATCCTGCAATTCGTTTGGGGGTACGACGTTTTCCCTTCAACCCGTACGATTGATAATTTTATTCTTACTTTCCGCAAGAATTTTGAAAAAGATCCCGCTAATCCTACCTACTTCATTTCCATTCGGGGCGTAGGATATAAGTTCGTTTGCCAAGAATAATAAAAAACGCCTCGCAGGTTTTAACCCTGCAAGGCGCTTATTTTACGTTATTACCGACCGGTTATAAGTTACTATAGTTTATAACTTATGAAGGGTCATTATCTAATTACTCTACTTTTAGTACTTTCATTGAATGAACGACGCCGTCGGACTGGCGCATTTTCACTAAATAAATACCGGAAGGTAAAGTGTTAAAAGGAATTTCATAACGCGATTCGTCTTTAGAGAACGTTTTACTAACAACCGCTCTTCCGCTGGCGTCCAATACTTCGATCAGTCCGTCCGCATTATCTACATCCAATGCTTCTACAAAAAGCGACTTGGAAACCGGATTTGGATAAACTATCATAGGTTGACCATCCTGATTTAAGATCATAGTCTGTAGGGTCTGAGAATAGCTGATATCGCCATTCAGCGCTACGTTTTTGATCCTATAAAAAGCGCGGCCTCTTTTTGCAGATTCGTCCATGTAATGATACGTATTGTTCACGCCGCCGACAGAAGGAGCTTCCTGGATATCCATGAAGGTTTTTCCATCCGCAGAACGCTGTACAAAATAAGTACTCTGACCGTTTTCTTTAGCCGTAGCCCAATCTACTTTCACGTTTTTATTTGCCATTACCTGCGTTGTAAAAGCTGCAAATCCCTGAACGCCCCCGCCTACTAAACAGCCGAGGTTATTGACAGAGATATTTACCGTTTTTGTTCCAATGCAACCATTATTGAAAGTGGTGAAAGTAACGGAATAATTTCCTACCGCACTGAAGGTAACGGACACTTTGCGGGCAGTAGAAGTGGATGGCGTAGCGCCGGTTCCAAAGTTCCAGCCGTAGCTTGCGCCGGCTACATTTTCTGGCGCTTCAAAAACATACGCCCTGCCCGCGCAAAGATCGAAAGGGAAAGACTGCGGCAATAAAACCTGCGGTCTTTTGACGACCACGTTGCTTTCAATAAATTTAGGACATCCTGCTCGTCTGGCGCAACGGGCAAAATAAGTGACCTGGGTAATATTGCCAACCTGCGCCGCCGTTAATGAAGGCGAGTTGGAATTCGGCACTGCCTGGTAATCATTGTCGTTGAACACCGGGTTGCTAGTAGAGAACATCCATAGATATTCCAAAATACCCGTTCCTCCTGACGCATCCTGGACGCTGGTAATTCCAGTAACCGCCGTTGTTTGCGGACAGAAAGTCTGGTCGCCCGCGATGACGCCCGGATTAGTTACATTGTTGCACAAGCTAGCGATCAAAGTCGCGCTACAAATTGAGTTACAACCAATAGCGTCGGTCACGGTCACCGTATAGGTTCCGGCGGTCAGACCATTAAGCGTGGTCGAAGTCGCGCCGTTGCTCCATTTGTAAGTATAAGGGGCAGTTCCGAGCGCGGCTACTACTTGCAGCGCACCGTCTGCGCTTCCTGCAGCCGAAGGCTGAAACAGGACCAGCACATTACAAACCAGCGACGACGGCGTTGCCGTAACGACGGCGGTTTGAGTAGCCGTGCAATTATTAGCGTCGGTAACGGTCAATACATAGGTTCCGCCCGCCAGACTTGTAATGGCGGAAGTAGTAGCTCCGGTGCTATATAAAAATTTATATGGGCCGGTCCCTCCTGTCACGGTGGCCGTTACGCTTCCTGTTGGGTTGCAACCCGCGTTTACAATTGTAAACGTAACAGTAATTGCCGTTGGCTGAGTAATAATGATTGGAGCAGAAACCGCGCTACATCCTGAAGCATCGGTAACGGTGACGGTATAAGTTCCGGCGAGCAGGCCTGTTGCAGTGGCAGTAGTGGCGCCATTGCTGTATAAATATTTATAAGGAGCAGTTCCGCCTGAAACAGATACGGTAGCGCTGCCGGTAGCCGTTCCGTTGCAAGTAGCGTTGGCGATAGCGCCCGTCATAATTACGATTGTAGAAGCGGAATTGGTAACCGTAGACGAACCAGTAGCTGTACAACCGTTGGCGTCTGTAACGGTGACGCTGTACGTTCCGCCGACTAAGCCGGTAAGGGTGGAACTGGTACTTCCGTTGCTCCATTTATACGTATAAGGCGCCGTGCCGCCAGTAACGGTAGCCGTCAGCGCGCCGTTGGTCTGACCGCAGGAAGCGTTGGTCGAAGTCAGGGTAATTGCGATGGCCGTAGGTTGAGTGACGGTGGCCGAAACCGTCGTCGTACAGCCGCTTGCGTCGGTAACAGTGGCTGAGTAAGGTCCCGCAGCGAGATTAGAGACCGTTGACGTCGTCGCGCCGTTGCTGAATTTGTACGCGTAAGGGCCGGTTCCGCCAGTAACGGTTAAAGTAATGCTGCCTGTAGTGTTTCCATTACAAAAAGCGTTGGTTGCATTAGCGGTAACGTTCGGTCCGCCCGTGCCGGTAACTGTAACAGTCGCCGTTTGGGTACAATTATTGGCGTCGGTCACCGTGAGCGTGTAAGAACCTGTGGCAACGCCGGTCAGATTGGCTCCGGTACTTCCGTTGCTATATTTATAAGCATAAGGACCAGTCCCGCCAGATACCAGGCTAACAACGGATCCGTTGGTAGCTCCGCAGGTTGCGCTAGACGGGGTCAGGGTAACGACCATAGGAGCGGGTTGCCCGATAGTAATGGTCTGAACGGCCGTACAGCCGTTAGCGTCGGTGACGGTAATGGTATAAGTTCCGGCGGTAAAATTATTTACGGAGGCAGTCGTCGCTCCGTTGCTCCATTTGTAGGTATATGGAGCGCTTCCGCCCTGTACCATTATAATAGCAGTTCCATTGGCGCCGCCATTGCAACTGATATTAGTAGTTTGTACCTGAACGGTAAAAGAGGAAGTTTGCGTAATGGTAGCACTGGCAATTGCGGTACAACCGCTCGCGTCGGATACCGTAACGGTGTATATTCCGGGCGCTAGCCCTTTAATTCCGGCAGTAGTTTCGGCGTCGCTCCATTTATAAGTAAACGGCGCGGTTCCGGCTAAAATGTTGACCATAATCATACCGTTAGAAACGCCGCAACTGGCGTTGTTCAGCACGGTAACGGAAATGCTTAAATTTCCAGAGGCATTGACCACTACGCTTCCTGTCTGCGTACAACCGTTCGCATCGGTGACAGTTACATTATAGGTTCCGGCGCCAACGTTGGAGACGGTAGAAGTGGTCGCGTTGTTGCTCCATTTATACGTAAAAGGTCCGGTTCCTCCAGTAACCTTTACCGAAACGCTTCCGTTGGCGCTACCGCAGGTTGCGTTGGTTGCGCTGGTCGCGATAGTGAAATTAGCGGCATTGGTAATAGTTACGGTAGCGGCTTTCAAACAACCGTTTGCGTCCAGAACGCTGACCGTATAACTCCCGGCAGCTAAATTGGTTGCCGTTGCGGTGGTTTGGCCGGAACTCCATTTGTAACTATAAGGAGCAACTCCGCCTGAAACGCTCACATTAGCGGTTCCGTTGGACGCGCCGCCGCAGGCAGCGTTGGTCACGGTGGTGGTTAGCGTGATCAGGGTTGGATTGGTAATTGTCGCGGTAGCGGATTGTAAACAGCCGTTGGCGTCGGTAACGGTGACGGAATAGGTTCCTGCAATGACCGGAGCGTTCAACTGGGTCGTCGCGCCGTTACTCCATTTGAAGGTAAAGGGAGCGGTTCCTCCGCTAATAATGGCTTCAACGCTGGCATCGCAATCGCCAAAACATTTTAAGCCGACCGTTTTAATGGAAAGACTGACAGGCGACGGAACGCTGACAAATCTGGAGGCCGCGCAGCCTTTAGAATCCGTAGCGGTCACGTTATAACCGCCCGGGGCTAGCGTAACCGTACTCCCAGAGGCGCTTCCCCAATTGAACGTAAAGGCGCCAGTACCGCCGGAAGCGGAGACCGTTTCCGTACCCGCGCCGGTACAAATGGCGCTAAAAGTTGGCGCTCCCACAGAGACGGGAGCCGGAGCAGTCACTGTCGCCGAGGCAGAAACTTTGTTAGCTGCGGCGTCGGTAACGGTAACGGAATAGGTTCCGCCGCCGAGGCCATAAATTCCGGAAGCAGGAGATCCATTGCTCCATGCAAAACTGTAAGGGGCGGTCCCGCCGGTAACGACGGCGGCAATGCTGCCATTGGTATAGCCGCTACAGGAAGGATTAACGGTTGTCAGAGTGACGGTTTGGGCCTGTAATTGAAAAGAAAAAAGAAAAGCCAGGGCCGGCACTAGAAAGTGAGGGATGATCGACAGCGGACGCCGGACCATTTCCCAACGATTGTTAGATCGTAGGAGTCTGTTCATTAGCAATTTGTTTAGGAATAATAAGTAATTAAAAAAGCAATGTTTACAGCAATGTTTACATCAATAATATTAGCTTTAAATTTAGCTTTTGTAATTTGGGGACTAAATTAGTACATTTTTCTTGTATTTACATATTTAATCATCAAATAAATAATTATAATAGGTTAGTTTACAAAAAAAATAAAAAAATATATAAAATTTTAACTATAAAATAAGGTAATCGCATAAAAAAAGCGCCGGCTTTACAATAAGACTGTCACTTTTTAAAATAGTAACTTATATAATATTATAATATTAAATAAGTGAAACATAAACTTTAAAACCGATAAAACAATATTGCGGGAAAACGCTTTTATACTTTGATGAATTTACTGCTACAATCTCTTTTTGATAGAATCCATAACCCTGTTTACCAAGCGGTTTTGGCATTTTTCCTTGAAATTTTACTTCTTTTATTCAGTTACGTTGCCGGTTTGGCGGGGTGGTTGGATTATAGCGCCCGCATCCCCTGGATTTTGGCGGGTACATTCGTTTTATTTTACGCGTTATTCAGCAGCGTTTTTAGCTTGGGGGCTAAAGATATGAACCGGTACTGGTTTCTTTCGACTTCCTCTTATGCGGCGTTGGTTTTTTTATCGTCGCTGGTTGCTTATTTTTTTTCGGCTATGACCATTTCGGAGGCGGGATCGTTCCGGTTCATCTTTATCGTGCTTACCTTTGGTTATCTTTTGTTTCTTTCCATCATGCGCGCTTTGCGCAAAATTGTCCAACTGGCCCAACACGAAGACGACAGTTGGAAAAAAAGATTGTAAAAAGCCGTAGAGGTTATTGAATTTTTTTACCTTCATCGCTTTAAATTCATTTAAGTCAGATGCTACATTTTAATTCTGTTTGCGTTCAGGAAGGGGAAGAAAAACGCACGACCAAACCCCATCAGACGCCTATTTACGCGACTTCTTCTTTTGATTTTGAAAGTATCGACCAAGGGATCGATATTTTTACCGGAAAGGCGACCGGCCATGTATACAGCCGTTACGGAAACCCGACGGTAGACGCGGTCGCCGATAAAATTGCGCTGCTGGAAAGTTACGGGTTGGAGGCGCCTGCGCTGGCGCTGATGGTTTCGTCGGGCATGGCTGCTATTTCAACGCTGATGATAGCGTTGTTAAAAACAGGTAACAAAATATTAACGCAAGGGAATTTGTACGGCGGCACGTCCGAACTGTTTACGAAAACTTTTAAACCGTTTGGGATCGAAACCATTATGACCGATCTAAAAGATCTGGCGGGCGTCGAGCGTTATTTGCAAGCGGACGCGGCGATCAAGGTCTTATATTTTGAGACGCCTTCCAATCCCACTATGACTTGCCTGGATATTAAAGCGCTGGCGGATCTGGCTATTAAATATAATATCCTGACAGTCGTGGATAATACGTTTTGCACCCCGTACCTTCAAAAACCGCTGCTTTTAGGAATTGATTTTGTTATTCACTCGACGACTAAGTATTTGAACGGACATGGAAATTCGATTGCGGGCGTGATCGTCGGGAAAAATCATGCGGCAATGAAGGGAAGCGTCTGGCAAACCATGAAACTGGCAGGCACTAATTGCAGCCCTTTTGAAGCCTGGCTGACGCACAACGGGTTGAAAACGCTGACGCTGCGGATGGACCGACATTCGGAAAACGCGCAGGCAATAGCCGAATGGCTGCAACAACACCCGTTGGTAGAGCGGGTAAATTATCCGGGCCTGCCTACGCATCCCGACCATGAAATTGCAAAAAAACAAATGTCGGCATTTGGCGGGATGCTTAGTTTTGAACTAAAAAGCGGCCTGGAAGGGGGAATCCGGTTCATGAATAAAATTAAATTCTGTTCGCTGGCTCCGACCTTAGGCGACGTGGATACGCTGATCCTGCATCCGGCATCTATGTCGCATTTAAATATTCCAAAGGAGATCCGCAAGCAAAACGGGATCACGGACGGACTAATCCGTTTGTCGGTAGGGATAGAGCATCGGGAGGATATTATTGCGGATCTGTCGCAGGCAATGAGTTAATTAATGGTAAATGGTAAATTGTAAATGATAGATAATCAATAAAGTATAATGTTCATGTTTATTTTATCCTTTCAAAAACCAAATTATATGAGAAGATATTTTCAATTGGTTATATATGGCATAAGTATGGCGGGGGTTGTTTTAGGGTGGACTTCCTGTAAAAACGGACCTGATCTCCAAGCGGGGCAGACTGGCGAAGCGCCTGCAAAAGATTCTACGGCGCTGAAGGCAGGAATCGCTAAAAGTCCTTACGGGGTATTGCCGGACGGGACGACGGTCGATCTTTATACGTTGCGCAATAAAAAAGGGATGATTGTAAAAATCACCAATTACGGCGGGATCATTACGCAGTGGATGGCACCGGATAAGGACGACAAAATGGAGGACGTGGTGCTGGGATTTGATTCGCTCGGCGGGTATTTAAAGGATTCGCCTTATTTTGGCGCTTTGGTGGGCCGGTATGGAAACCGTATCGCAAAAGGGCGCTTTAAATTAAATGGCAAAACTTATCATTTGGCGGTCAATAATATAGGGAACCATCTGCATGGGGGACTGAAGGGATTTGATAAAGTCGTCTGGAAGGCGGAATCTGCGGACAGCATTCCAACGTTGAAACTGACCTACCGGAGCAAAGACGGCGAAGAAGGGTATCCCGGCAATCTGGACGTTACGGTTCTGTATGAATTGCGGGCGGATAACGCTTTGTCCATTACCTATTCGGCAGTTTCGGATCAGGCTACGCCGGTTAACCTGACGAATCATACTTATTTTAATTTGACGGGAGGCGCCAAACGGGATATCCTGGATCATCAGTTGATCCTTCACGCAGATCAATTTTTGCCTGTGGATAAAACATTGATCCCGACGGGCGTTTTAAAACCGGTGGAAGGAACGATCTTTGATTTCAGGAAGCAAACGGCGATGGGCGCTCATATTGACGACACGCTGAACGAGCAAATCAAATTTGGCGGCGGTTACGATCATTGCTGGGTGTTGACGGCGCCGGTAGAACCGCTTAAAACCGACAGCGCTGTTTTAAAACAGGCGGCTTCTGTGTACGAACCGATCAGCGGGCGGACGCTGGAAACGCTGACGACGGAACCGGCCATACAATTTTATACGGGTAATTTTTTGGACGGTAAACTGACGGGTAAAAATGGCGTTGTTTATAAAAAAAGATACGCATTTTGCTTAGAAACGGAACATTTCCCGGATTCGCCGAATCAGCCGAATTTCCCTTCGACAATTCTGAAGCCCGGGGAGGTTTACCGGTCGCAAACGATCTACCGGTTTGCAGCAGTTAAATGAACTGGAGTTGCGGCAATATTTTTTATAACCGGACTTGATAAAATCAAATAATCTTTTACCTTTGCAGTCCGATTTTTGATATTCGGAGCTTAGCTCAGTTGGTTTAGAGCATTACCTTGACAGGGTAGGGGTCATAGGTTCGAATCCTATAGCTTCGACAAAAAATACTGCAATCCATTGACCATTAGGCAATTGGTTGCAGTTTTTTTATGTGTTTTGTTTGGAATAAAAGTCAAACGAGTTTATTCTACATGAACCGTATTAAACCCAATCGCTTTCTTCTTTTTCGTTTGCTGAAATTCCTTATCTGCCTGATTATAAATAGCGGCAAGCGACATGGGGGCGCTTATGGCGGTCATATAGCCTACTTTGGCCGATAATTGACGGGCTTTTTCGGTTTCCAGTTCTTTGAATTCATATAAAGCGATTAGGCGGCCCTGGCTGGTCAGGGCGGTATCAATTTTAGAAACGTCTGTATTGAAATTGCAAATGACCTGAATATTTAAACAGTCGGAAAGGAGACCGTCGACAATGTTCAGGTGGGCGGAGACAGGAGATTGGCCGTCTTTTTCCCGTATTTATTAAAGCAATTAGTTAACGTAATACAAGTTTTTGAATTTGCCTTTTCGTTCCGTTCGTCGCTTCTAATAAATAAAACCCTTTTGGTAAAGCGGGAAAACTCAAATTTGTCTGAAAGCGATTTTGGTCGATCCAGATCTTTTTCGTCAGCGTTAACTTTCCAACAGCATCGTAGAGGCGCAGCGTTGTTTCGCCCTGCGGAAAACCGGCAAAATCAAGGGCGACGGCGCTTTCGGCGGGATTAGGGAAGATCTGAAAAGAGGCTATGTCGTCCACCGATTCGGTAGCCGTTACGCGGATTGATTCGGTTAAAGCTTTTTTTGCGTTGATCCGCCCCCAGCCATAATAAGGATCGAATCCGGGTTTATCTTCGGAAGGATCTCCGACCTGGTCGTCGGCGGTTCGCTGGAGAATGGTTTTCACCTGTTCGGGGGTCAGGTTTTTATTGACGCCGAGCATTAAAGAAACTAGGCCTGTTACGTGCGGCGTTGCCTGGGAGGTGCCACCCCAATAATAGGAGAAATCGGTATTGGATCGATAATCCAGTCCGTAAATATAATTTCCGGGGGCGACGACGCTAATATGCGGGCCGTAATTACTGCCGCTGTTGGCGTCCCAGAAAAAAGGATGGGTGCGGACGTCGTTGGGGTCGGTAGCACCGACGGCAATCACATGGGGCGAGGAAGCGGCGGGATATTCCGGGTCGCCTGAATTTAAATTGCCCATGCAAGCCACGATAGAAACATTTTTAGAATAAGCGTACTCGACGGCGTCTTTTAAAAGCGTTGAAGAATCCATCCCTACGATGGACATATTGATAACCCGCGCTCCATGATCGACGGCATAATAGATTCCGCTTGCCCACCAGGTATAATAACCTGAATTAAGCGAGTCCAAAACCTTGACGGACATTAGTTTACATTTCCAGTTGACGCCGGCGTAGCCAAGCCCATTGTTGCCCGTAGCGCCCAGGATAGAGGTTACGTTCGTCCCGTGTCCATAATCGTCGGTCACGTTATTGGTATTATATGCAAAATTATATCCGGGAATAATTCTTCCCGAAAATTCCGGGTGGTCGGTTTTGCAGCCGCTGTCGAGAATGGCGGCGATGATGGAGGTATCGCCCGTCGTTATGTCCCAAGCGTCGGTCATTTTAATATCGGCGCCGATCTTAGCGATTCCTTTGAAGGTCCCGTTGTTATTTAAGCCCCACTGCCTGAAAAATAAAGGGTCGTTGGGGGTTGTCGCAAGGGGCGGACAGTCTGTTCTTTGGCCGCTACCGCTTCCAACAAAATCGGGCTCGGCATATATAAACAGGCCGGTATTCATATAGTCCTTTGCTGCGGATCGGACATTTATAGCGTCTTTGAACAGGAGAATGGTCGCCTGAACGACGTTTCCGCCTTTGACCTCTTTGACTCCGACGCAGGTATATTTTTTTTGTAAAAGGTCAATTTCAGGGACGCCTATCAGGTAAATGCCCGCTTCGGGACGTTTAGATAAAGCGGGCACCGGGTTTTTGAATTGAACGATCAGGCGGTCGGGTTTAAAAACGGACGTTCTTTGCGCAAATCCTGACAAAGTCAGACAAGAAAACAGCAGGACCAGAGAAGCAAATATTTTCATTGTATTTTTAGCGTATTAGATTCGGTAATAAAACGTAAACTTCTTCTATTTTTACCAGATATTCAAGGACGAAGATTAATAATTACATTCCAAATTTCTTACCAAGTTGATTAAAATATGAATAGACTGGATCAATTGTTGGAATTATTGAATGGTTCGCCGGACGAACCGTTCCTGCTTTTTGCGCTTGCCAAGGAGTATGAGGGATCGGGAAAACTGTCTGAAGCGATGGATTATTACCGGCAGTTATTATCGACTGATCCTGAATATGTAGGGGCTTATTATCATACGGGCAAGTTATATGAAAAATTTTTGCAGCCGGATAAAGCGATTGAAATATACGGGCTAGGCTTGAACGTTGCCAAACGTCAAAAAGATATGCATAGTTTTTCGGAACTGAAAGGAGCGAAACTTAACCTAACCGACGAGGAAGACGAATAAGGAACAATTATTTTAAAAGGGTTACGTCGCCTTTGGTATAATAGGTTTCGCCGTCATTGAACTGCATTACTACATAATATGCATAGACGCCGGTTGGGGAATTTGCCCCCGTCCAGCCAAACAACGGGTCGTTGGGAAGGAAATCGTGGTTTTGGTATACCAGAGCCCCCCAGCGGTCGTAAATTTGAAAAGTTTTAATCATCGCTATATCTCCGTAATCCTGCACATAAAAAGCTTGGTTAGCGATGCCGTTAGCGGCCGGCGAAAATACGTTTGGCAGGAAAATGCGGTGACAATCCTGGTAGTTTACCAGCGTTTGGCCGCTGGCGGTCCCGCAGGCGTTATAAACGGAAACGGTGTACAGGCCGGGTT
>JBBRMZ010000021.1:0-31293 GCA_038230555.1 Chitinophagales bacterium | reverse complement strand
GTAGGTTTTACCCAGGTGTACAGCTCAAGCAATGTTTTACTGGCTACTTTTAATATTACGCATCCTGGTTTCTGGAGCGCGGGTTTCTTTAAAAATATTGATTTACTGGGTAATTTCATTCGTTTCCCAAATAATGTTTTGGGGATGCATTATGTAGAAGTAGTAGACGCGACAACGGGCGAAGTCCTTAAAGCGTCACGGGAAGTCATCGACAGCAATCATGTAGACTTGCTGCTTTTTGTGCCTCATGTCAAAGGATACATCAGACTATACGATCTATCGAATAATTGTACTGGGGGCTTTGTCGCGCAAAGTAATCAGTTTGACCTGAGTAGCGGCGGCATTCTACCTTCTCTCGTACAATTGACCTTTTCTTCTTATCAGTCGAAAACGATAGTCGGAACTTATAACCTATCGTTGAAAGGGACCTGTCAAAGTCAGCATATTACTTTAGAGACTTCCTCGGCGGTTTCAATATACTATAGGAAATCCGCCTGTACTGACAAGACATGGGTTAATATTCCTTACAAAAACAACCACTTTGTATTTACCGGGCAGTTAAATGTGCGCGAATCTTATGACTTTATTATTTTAGCTTTCGGAAGAGCTTATGCGGATAATAATGTGGTTATTAGCCAGGAAACGTACGATGTATTAAACGCTAAACCAGGCGCGTCCGTCCAAGTGAAGGACCCGTCTAATAGTGCTACGTACGCGTTCAATTTCGGCACCGTTCAAAACGGGCTTGTTTTGGATACTACGATCAATATTATTGGCGCCGGCAATGTCAATTATGGCGGCGGCAAAATCTCTCATAACGGAACCGTAACCACTATTGATCTAAACAATATTCAGGTGCCGGACGCTTATTGCAGATTAGCGTATTAATTTTAACGCTACGAAAAATCGAAGGCTGCCTTGTAAAAGGCGGCCTTTTTTGTCTTTTTGAATGAAGTTAATCACAATAGTTTTATACCAATTTTAGTGGAACACTTCTACCCATCCGCGCGCTACTCCCACCCCTTCCCGGATTTACTGTTGTAATTTGTATGCGCTCTAGAGTTGAATTGAGCATTTTTCCAGAAGGTAAGTTTTATTGGTTCATCTAAAACAAAAGCCGCGCTGAATCAACAGTCGCGGCTTTTTTCTATTTAATTTACGTCTTTATATTACATATCTTTCACTAAACCCAATTTAATCCGGGCGTCCTGATTTGGATCGTAATCTTTTTTCACTTTCAATTTAATTGTCTCGGCAATCACTAACATAGCCGGTACCAGCACCAAAGTAAGTAAAGTAGCGAACGCTAGGCCGAAGATCATTGTCCAGGATAAAGGCCCCCAGAAAGCGACGTTATCGCCTCCAAAGAAAATGTGCGGCTTAAATTCGGTGAATAACGTCACGAAATCTATATTGAAACCATACGCCAGCGGGATTAATCCTAAAATAGTCGCCGATGCGGTTAATAAAACGGGCGTCATCCTTGTTTTTCCAGCCTCTATAATGGCCTCCCTAAGCGGCATGCCCTGGCTTAGCAGAATTTCTGTAAATTCTACGAGGAGGATACCGTTTCGCACAACTACGCCGATAAGCGCCACAAGCCCGATACCCGTCATCACGATAGACATATCCATTTTAGTCAGCGAGAAACCTAAAAGCACCCCGATAACGCTGAACACAATTTCGCTCAAAATAATCAACGGCTTACTAATTGAGTTAAACTGTATCACCAGAATAATAATGATCAGAAAGATAGCCGTCAGAAAAGCCACGCCCAGAAAATCGCTGGTTTCTTTTTGATCCTCCTGTTCGCCGGCAAATTTAATCAGCACGTCTTCAGGCGCGTGAAAATTGGTCAGCGCGGCCTTCATTTTTGCGACCACGTTATTAGCGTTAAAACCGGATAATACGTTGGACGACAAAATAACCAGTCTTTTTTGATTCTTCCGGTTGATTCCGCCGTAGGTATTGCCATAAGTTACGTTAGCGACCGTGCTTAAAGGAACCTGGCGAATCTGGCCCTGATTAACCATATCGCGGTAAGTGATCTTCTGGTTTAGCAGCGTGTTGATGTTATTCCGCTGGTCTTCTTTCAGGCGCACCTGGATTTTATATTCGTCGTTGCCTTCTTTTATTTTAGAAGATTCCGCTCCGAATATACCGCTGCGGAGACTGCCGCCGATCTGTTGGGAAGAAATCCCCTCGCGGTTAGCCAGCGTGCGGTCGACGTTCACTACTACTTCCGGTTTGTTGATCTCCAGGTTGGATTTTAATTCTTCGACCCCGGGAACCTGCAACGAATCCAGATAGCGCTTTAGCATGTTGGAAGTAACGCTTAGTTCTGTCAGGTCGTCCCCCGTGATTTCGATACTAATCGGTTTCCCGGTAGGCGGACCGCTGGATTCCTGCTCGACGCTCATTTGCGCTCCGGGAATTCCTTTAACAGCGTCGCGAATTTTATCCAGGTAGGGCGCGGTGCTTTTCCCGTCTCTTTTATCAAATTCTACAAATGCGACGCTAACTTTAGATAAATAAGAGTAGGTTCCAAAATCGTTGTCGGCAGGATTCGTGGCGCCAACGGCCACGTTCGATATAACGGATTCTACTAATGGATTGTTAGGGCCTAAAACTTTATTGACCCGGCGTTCTACTTCCTGCGTTACCTGATTTGTATAAACAGGCGAAGTTCCATTAGCCAGTTTAATATATACGTAGGCAAAATTTGGATCGCCTTTTGGAAAAAATACCACGTTTGGAGGGCGTATTATAAAAATAAATACGCTCAAAACTAACAGCGCTATCGCTCCAGCAAGCACTAAATAAGCACGGCTGCCTTTTAAAAAGCGATGCATCATGTTTGCGTATCCGCGCTGAACGGAAGGCCAGGTTCTGGTCTGAAATGCGTTCAGAACGCGGGTCAACAGAAATTTGTTGAAGCAATAGATCAGGAAAATAAAAACGGCAAAATTGCCGAACCCGCGATTATCGCTCATATAAGCGACCAGGGCGATCGCAAGAAAACTTCCGGCAGTAATACCGAAAGAGCGCGTGATCTTTCGCTGATCCTCGTCGCTTTCGTGCGCCTTCATGAAATCTACCGCAAAAACCGGATTAATGATGTAAGCTACCGCCAGCGAAGCAAACAGCGTAATAATCATCGTGACGGGCAGAAAGAACATAAACTTCCCGATGATACTCGACCAAAATGCAAGGGGAAAGAACGGCGCTAAAGTGGTCAGCGTACCCGATAATACGGGTAGGAAAACTTCCCCCGTCGCCAGTTTAGCGGCCTTTTTGATCGGCACTTTTCCGTTATCAAAAATGCGGTGGGTATTTTCGATTACCACGATCGCGTCGTCGACCACAATCCCCAAAGCCAGCAGGAACGAAAACAGCACGATAAAATTGATGGTAAAGCCGCGTCCTAAAAACTCGTTGAAGAAAGCAGGTTCTACCAGGAAAGCGATACACATGGAGATGGGCACAGAAGCGGCGACGAAGAGCGCGTTGGTGACGCCCATGAAGAACATCAGGATCAGCGTAACTAATATAAATCCAATAATAATGGTGTTGATCAGGTCATGGAGCGTTGTCTTGGTTTTAGTACTTTGATCTCCCGTAATTTTTATGGTCAGCCCTTTCGGGAAAACCGTTTTTTTCATTTCTTCGATGGCCGCTTTAATGTTATCGGAAGCGATAATAAGGTTTTCGCCGCTCCGTTTAATCACATTCAGGGTAATTACGTTTTTGCCGTCCAAGCGAGCATAGCTTTCCTGCTCTTTGTGAGAATCCACGATTTCAGCAATATCGCTCAACCGGACGATCGCGCCCGTGGCGCCCCGGATATTGATATTTCCCAAGAGCGCCGGATTTTTGTACTCGCCCTTGACCGAAATGTTTCGCTTCACATTCTGCATATCGATCTGCCCGCCCGAGATGGTGAGGTTCTCGCCCATGATCGCCGTTTGAATATCGCGCAACGAAAGATTATTGGCTTCCATTTTATACAGGTCCACGTTGACCTGTATTTCGCGTTCGAGGGAGCCGACCATATCGGTACGGGTGATTTCTTTCATCGCTTCGATCCGGTCTTTGAGCAGATCGGCATATTTTTTTAACCGGTCCAGGTCGTAATCGCCCGCAACGTGGACAAACATAATGGGTTGCTGCGAAACGTCGATATCCTGGACGGAAGGGTCGCTGGGCAAATCGTTCGGCAAATCAGTCTTGGATTTGTCAACGGCGTCCTTAATCTTCTGCTTGGCGTCCGAAACGTTAACGTTGGTATTAAACTCGACGATAATAGAAGAGAAGTCCTGTAAAGACCGGCTCGTTATTTTTTTAACGCCTGAAATGGCCTTACACTGTTTTTCAATGTGTTTGGTCACCAGGTTTTCCATGTCCTCCGGCGAATTGCCCGGATAAACGGTATTCACAAGAATCATTGGAAAAATAACTTCCGGAAATTGTTCTTTAGGCAGGCTGTTATAAGCCGAATAGCCCGCGAAGCAAATTAAGAAGGTCAGGATATAGATACTCGTTTTATTATCTATCGCCCAACTCGAGGGTCCAAATTCTTTTATATTGTCAAGCATAGTTCATTTTATAAAATATGAGATATGAGATATGAATGATGAAATATGGAATTTTAAAAAGTCTTCCAACTTTCACGCTTTACATATTTATTAAAATTTGATAGCGTCGCCGTCGTTGACGTCCTGGTAGCCGGTCGTGATCAACTTATCGCCTACTCTCAAACCGCTTAAAATTTCTGCCTGGTCGGCAAATAAGGAACCTACTTTTACGCGCGCTTTTCTGGCGCGTCCTCCGGATACGTCCGCCAATAAAACATAATCGCCTTCGGCGTCCTTTTGCACCACGTTAATAGGCGCTACGACTGCTTTGGGGTTTGAATAGTCGGCTACGCGAATGATGGAAAGCATATTAGGAATTAATCCCGCTTCGTTAGGCCGCATGCTCACTTCAACTTTGAAAGTGCGGTTAAGGGTATTGATACTGTTGCCGACATAAGAAATCCGGGAATCGATTTCCTTTTTAATATCCGGGAATACAACTTTGCAAGCGTTCCCCTGGCGTACTTTTCCGGCAAACGCTTCCGCTACTTCAGCCCTGACCTTGAGCTTAGAAAAATTAACGATTTTAGCCAACTGAGCGCCCGGAGAGGTCGCTTGCCCTATTTTGGTAGGCATTTCGTCCACTATACCGGAAATTGGTGCCGCCACGTGATACATTTCCAAGGACCTCTTCATCGTGGCCATATTTTTTTGCGCGGCGTCCATACTGTTTTTAGCGGTGATGAACTGCACTTCGGATCCAATTTTCTGATCCCATAGCGACTTTTGCTTATTATAAAGATCGGTGGCAAGGTCGAGCCGGTTTTGGATTTCATCCATTTGCTGGCGAAGCAGCGCGTCGTCGATCTCAAAAACAATCTGGCCCGCCTTAACCTGATCGCCCACTTTTATGTTGACGGACGTAATACTGCCTGGGATTTTGGAGGTAATAAAAACCTCGTCGTCTGCGACAACCGCGCCCTGCAATTCAATATAATGATTGAAAGATTGAACGACTACCGGCGTAACGCCGACAAAGTTCACCTTTTCTCTTTTTGCGGTCGTATCCGATGCGCCTACTTCTTTTTGCAGCGCGTCGATCTTGGAGCCCAAATCGGCTTCCTGTTTTTTTAAGTCGTCCAGTTGTTTTTTCTTGTCAACGCTTTTATTACAGGCAAAAGCAAACAGAAAAAAGGGAAGCAGGAATAATATTTTTTTCATGTATGAAAATTGAATAAATGATTAAAGCCGGTATAAATAAAAATATTTTTTAAAATAAATAGCAAGTGAATATACGCCAGAACTATCTGCCCAAAGCTTTCTGAATGGCAGCTTCGGAGGCGAGCAGGTCGTATTGAGCCTGGCGTAAATTGGCCTGAGACGTATAAAGCGCTTGTTCGGCGGTGGTGACTTCGAGACTGCTGCCGACGCCATTTTTATATTTGGTCTGCGTGGTATTATATATTCTTTGAGCCAGTTCGAGGTTCTTATCTTGGCTGGCGACCCGTCGCTTAGCGTTTTGATAGTTGATGCGCGCGTTTAATACCTGGAGCGAAAGCCCTCTTTCAACGTCGGCTTTTTGGTACTGGATCTGTTGCAACTGTAATTGAGCGCGCTCAATTTTTACTTTACGCAACCCGCTGTCCCAGAGCGTAATGCTGGCTTTTAAACCCACTAAACCTTGCGGCACGGCGGTCAGACTGCTAAAACTTCTGGTATAGCCATACTGGTAATTGCCGAAAGCGGCAATGGTCGGCAAATTGGCAGAACGCTGCAACTCGACGTTAATCTCGTTGAGTCGCAATAAATTATTAAAGACTACTATTTCGGGGCGGCTTGCCAGATCCAGGTCCGCCATCAGGGACGCCTCCGGGGTCGCGGTCAGTAGTTTATTAATATCGTCGGAGATTTCGAGCGGTTGTTCATAAGGGTAATTAATGGTTAGTTTTAAAACATTAATCAATGTTCCACGCTGGCGATCCACATTTTCGCGTTCCGTTTGTAGGTTAGACAGGGAAAGTTGGAGTCGGTCCACATCCAGTTGTTCTACAAGTCCGGCGTTGAAAGTGGCTTTGACGTCGCGAAGCGTCTTCTGAAGATTGTCGATATTCTGATCCAATGTTCTGATATTCTCCACCAGTAGCAGGGAAGGCAAATAAGCGTCAATAACAGAATTTTTTACTTCCAATTGCTTAGACGCTAATTGAGCCTGCACATATTGTTCGTTAGCTTTGGCCGCTTTTAGCGCGACGGTATAACTTCCGCTAAACAGGAGCTCGTTGACGCTCAACACAAGATTAGTAGTGAGGGGCTGAACAAAAGATGACTGAAAATAACCGCCGCCTCCCTGGTTAAGCGGCAATTCGAGCGCTTTGCCATTACTATAAGTGACATTTTTTAAAGCGCCGTACACTGCGGGAGAGATAAAATCCGGGATCAGCTGGGTGGGCGTCTTATAAAAATACTGAACATTAAAATCCGCGCCAACCTGCGGTAGAGCGGTGGCATGGTTTTCATCGTAAGCCAGCGAAGCGTCTTTTACGCTTAGTTGAGAAACTTTAAGGCTGTTCACGTGGGAGAGCGCGTAGGAGATAGCATCGTTCAGCGACATTTTTTCCGCTGTTTGAGCATGGCTGCAAACGACCAAAAGCGCCAAAACAAATAGCGCGCATAATCTAAGTTTAAACATATCAGTCGGGTTATTGTGTAAAGTCCCTGCCAGGCGGCAAAAAGTCTTCGTTTTAGATATAAAAAAATAATTGTCTTTTATAATTTTACGGTATGACGCCAATAGGAAAAATGTTAATAAGCGGCCAACTCCGCCGCTTCTGTTCTTTCTTTTAAAAGTTTTAACCCTTGTTCGGACGCAATACCATGGATATGATATTGAAAACATTGAAGAAAAAGGTTTTTTCTTTCATAATCGTCATTGGGAAAAATCTCGGAATCATGAATACATTCCGTCTGTTGAAGGTAAAGCAGCGCGATAATATCCGCATTGATCGACGACCTATAGAGACCTTCCCGTATGCCCCGTTCTATATTTTTTCGCACATGGTGAAAAATCTGGTTCTTTTTATGTTCGTTCAGCAACGCCCAAGTTTTTTGATAATATTTTTTTAATTCAAAGATCATGCTTGGAGCTGCCATCTTAACGATTTCAGCCGCCACATGTCGGGCAACGCGAAGTATTTCATCAATAGCGTCTGAAGAAACAGCTCTTATTTCGGCAATCACTTCTTCGTCTCTTTGAATATGCTGTATAGCCATCTGGTGAATAATATCGGCTTTATTTTCAAAAAACTGGTAAAGCGTTTTTTTAGAAACGCCCAATTCGCGCGCCACGTCGTCCATCGTTACGCTCTTAACCCCATATTTCATAAAGAGCGCTCCAGAGCGTTTTAGTATTAATTCTTTTGATTCCATATCCTACTGCAAATGTATGATGGTGGAACGTTGGAAACAAAATAATGTTTAAAAGTTTCCAAAGTTTTTTTGCAAAAAAAATATCTACCGTTAACTTTTAGGAATCATTAAAATAGAGCCGCGGAAGACTTTTATTAAAGCGGCGCTCAAACCATCCGGTTACATTATAAGTTATAATTTTTGTCATAACGGTTCCCGTCAGTCGTTGTTTAAAAACCTTAGTTAATTTAATATGAATTCTACGCTTGCAACTTCCTGCAAACCCTCCATCCTGGTTACTGGAGGAACCGGTTTTTTAGGATCTTATTTAATCAGGGAATTATTGCGTTGCGAAACAGGCGCAATACGAGCAGTCCGAAGGCCGCAAAGTCGCATGGAAATGACGGAAGGATTTGAAAACCGGGTTGAATGGGCGGAAGGAAATATTTTAGACGTGCCATTTTTAGAAACTGCCTTAGAAGGCGTCAAATATGTGTTCCATTGCGCCGGGATGGTGTCGTATGATTCGAGGGACGTCGAGCAAATGTACCAGGTAAATAAAGAAGGTACGGCTAATATTGTAAATATAGCGCTTGAAACCGGGGTCGAAAAACTGATCCATACGAGCAGCATCGCCGCTATCGGACGCAACGAGCGCGAAAATCAGCTCGACGAAAAAACAAAATGGCAGCGCTCAAAACTTAATACCCACTACGCCGTCAGTAAATATCTGGCGGAGCAGGAAGTATGGCGCGGAGCGGCGGAAGGATTAAAAGTTGCGGTAGCGAGCCCGGGCGTCATCCTGGGTAGCCAACTGTGGAACGGCGGAACCGGGAAAATGTTTGAACGGGTCTGGAAGGGTTTGAAATATTATACGCCGGGCGTTAACGGCTTTGTAGATGTCCGGGACGTAGCCCGTTTTATGGCTTTACTTGGCCCGTCGGACGTCGAAAATGAGCGTTTTATATTGAGCGCGGAGAATCTCCCTTATAAAACGGTATTTGAAGAAATTGCGAACGCCCTTCATAAAACGCCGCCGCAAACGGGCGCCGGCGCGTTTATGCGCGGGGCCGCTTGGCGGGCGGACTGGGTAAAAAGCCGGATCAACGGAACGCGCTCTTTAATCACTAAAGAAACCGCCATGAACTCTGCCCGCCAATATTTTTACAGTAATGAAAAATCTTTACGTTATTTTCCTCAATTCAACTATCGCCCGGTTCGGGAAACCATCGGGGAAACGGGCAAACAATTTTTAGAATCGAAAAAAGAAAGTAAAGAGTATGCTATTTTAGGAGTTTAGGATTATTTATAGAAATACAAAAATGGCCGGACTTTAGTAAAAGACCGGCCCGGCAATAATTTTTGGAGAAGTTATTTTATGTCAAAACAAATCGATATTAAAATAAGCAGGCGTGTTCGCGGGTCAGTATGGCGTGTTCGCTATTAAGACGCCTGGTTAACAGGTAATAAAAAATTACGCGGTAAGCTGGTTTGCCGCTTTCGCCCATTTTCTTACAAACTTCTTCTATGGCGGCGTCCAGTTCCGGGCCGTCTGCCAGTTGTAGCCTGTTCTGAAGAAAATTATGCTTAATCCTGGCTCTTTCTTCCGGAGAATCGCAGGAAATCAACGCTCCGTCGCCTTTTAAGACGCCGGTTCCGAGCGATTCCGCTAATCCGCGCAACAGGTCGTGATGCACGTCGAAAACGCTTAGTTCGTCCCTCAAATGTTCTCCATAGATTTCAAGCGACTGGTCAATCGTCTCCATTTTTTTTGGTTCTTTATGCGAACCAGGGCTTTTTTCTGCAACCGGCGTTTGTTGAGGCGCCGAAACCTCTATTTCTTTAAGGACCGATTGCGCGTCTTTTCCCATTAACGGACGTTCGATGCGAGGGATTTCTTCGCCAACTGCGACGTTGCCTATCGGTTCGGGATTTTCAAAATGGTGATCAGCGCCTGGAGAGACTGTCTCAAAAGTTGAAATATAACTGTCTCCGTCCATCTCCTTTTCCGGAACTGCGGCTTGTTCTTTTATAGGATCGACTGTAGTTGAGCCCGGGACTGGACCGCTTTTTTTCGCTTTTGTTTCAACTGGCAACGCGGCATGTTCGGCTACGGGTGTAACTGCGGCTGCGGAAATACTTGAAGTTGGAATAGAATGAATGGTTTTTGTATTAAAATAATCTTTTTTGTCCAATTTTTCCAGCAGAAGGTAATAGAATACTACACGGTATTTCTTACGGTTAGAACTACCCATTTGAGCGCAAACAGATTCGATGGCTTTGTCCATCGCAGCGGAGTCCGTCAACTTCAAAGTCCCTGTCAGAAAATCTTTTTTAACGCGCTCCCGTTCCGCTTTATCGGAACAGGCGACCAGCGAGGCGTCCGGATGAAATATTACCCCTTCGCCCAGACCTTCCGCAACTGCCAAAAGCAGCGACTTGGCAACTTTAAGATCCAACTTTTCGGTCATATAATCGTAATAGGTATTAACCGCTTCTTCAATTTTTTTCATGACTGAATTTATTTATTGATAATAAAGGATATTTTTTGACAAATATAGTAACAATAGAATAACCCCACCCGGTTTTATTTTATAAATAATGCGAATAAATAGGTTGTAAAAGTGTAAAAGGGCTCCGGGACGATAGACCCGAAAATCGGAAGCGAATGTAACAGGCGCGCAGTTCCTTTTATCCCGAAAATCCTGGCCCCCGGCGTCCGCTTATCCTTATATCCGCCAACCCCTAAGTCGCCTATAAGCCGTACATAAGCCGTACATAAGCCGTACTCAAGCCGTGTATGATGCACGTATGAGGCAGGTCTGACCCGGGTCTCGGACAGCAGTCAATTTGAGGAAAGGTCAAACTAAAAGAGTCCTCAAAAACGCCTTGCTCAAAATGGTTTATAGTTGGATAGCCAAAAAGGTAGACCTGTGTTTATCCGCTTTTGCTAGTTTTAACCCATTATTCGCATAAATATGGTTGAATGAACAATTTAATAAATCGCTTCTGTGCATTTGCTGCGGCAAAACTACGAAAGGCCGCCCAGTAAAATTCTGCAAATCTACCTTGTCTTATCGCGTAGTTTTGCCGCTTTATATAAATTTAACAATTTCTTAAATACGGATAACTTTAAGGTATAAGATTTTAGTAATCCGTTTTCTCGGACAGATTTTAACGCGTGTCCGTTATTTGTTTATTAAATTCTAAAATCCTAACTTTGCCGCGCCAAAACTATTTTAATAATTTCCCTCATATATAGCTTTAGCGGCTATAAAATATCATTATGCTCCAGGTTAACTTTCTTAGGGAACAACGCGATAAAGCGATCGAAGGACTTAAAAAACGAAATTATACGGACGCGCAACTCCAGGTAGTAGACGAGGCGGTCGCTTTAGACGACCGGCGAAAGCAATCTCAAACAGAATCGGACCAGGCGTTGTCGGAAATTAACCGGCTTTCCAAAGAAATCGGGGCGCTTATGAAAGCCGGCAAACTGGAAGAAGCGGAAACAAGCAAAAACAGCGTCGCAAGCCTGAAGGAACGCTCTAAAACCTTGCAATCTACGCAGGAAACTTTGCAGACCCAGTTGGAGACGCTGCTACTATCCATTCCCAATATCCCGGACGCCGCCGTCCCTTTCGGAAAGACGCCGGAGGAGAACGAGGTTTACCAGGACTGGCCGCAACCTTTGCCGGAATTGTCCGGGCAAGCTTTGCCGCACTGGGAGCTGGCAAAAAAATACCAGGCGTTCGACCTTGATCTGGGCGTCAAGATCACCGGCGCGGGTTTCCCCCTATATCGCGGCAAAGGAGCGCGGTTAGAGCGCGCGTTGATTAATTTCTTTTTAGACGAGGCGTCCAGGGCCGGATATGAAGAAATCGTTCCTCCGTTCATGGTCAACGAAGCCAGCGCGCGGGGAACGGGGCAACTGCCTGATAAAGAGGGCCAAATGTATTATGTGGAAAAAGACGACCTGTATTTGATCCCGACTGCGGAAGTTCCGCTGACCAATATCTACCGGGACGTTATTTTGTCTGAAAAAGAACTTCCCATAAAATTAACCGGATACACGCCTTGTTTTCGCCGCGAGGCCGGTTCCTACGGCGCGCATGTGCGCGGACTTAACCGCGTCCATCAATTTGATAAAGTGGAAATCGTGCAGATCGCCCACCCGGATAAATCTTACGAAATTATTCGCGAAATGCTGGACCACGTTTCGGGTTTATTGAATAAACTGGAACTTCCTTACCGGATCCTCCGGCTTTGCGGTGGCGATATGACTTTTACTTCCGCGATGACCTACGATTTTGAAGTATTTTCCGCCGCTCAGAAGCGCTGGCTGGAAGTAAGTTCCGTTTCTAATTTCGAAACCTACCAAACCAATCGTTTAAAATGCCGTTTTCGCGACGCCAACGGCAAAGTTCAATTGGCGCATACCCTAAACGGGTCGGCGCTGGCTTTAGCCCGAATTTTCGCGGCGCTTTTGGAGAATCATCAAACGCCGGACGGAATTAAGATTCCGGCCGCTTTACAGCCGTATACTCAATTTAGCCTGTTGAATTAACAAATATACGATCTGATACTGCTTCAGTTTGACCGGATGCTGAAAGACGGGTATGATTTATGTAGTAAAGGGAATATGATCCCTGTTCTTTAATTCCCGGCATAGATTGAATAGTCAAAGAATAAGCATTTTTCTAAAATTAATCGGTCGAAGCGCTTTAATTATTGGATAAATGGCTTTATCTTTGCATCCTCATTTTAAAAAAATAAAGGTTATGAAGAAAGATATTCATCCTAAGCAATATCGAATGGTCGTTTTTAAGGATATTTCTAACGACGAATCGTTTCTAACGCGTTCGGCAGTGAATAGTAAAGACAAAATTGTATGGGAAGACGGGAAAGAATATCCATTGGTTAAAATGGAAATTTCCGCTTTTTCTCATCCGTTCTTTACTGGTAAAATGAAGTTTGTCGATACCGCGGGACGTATTGATAAATTTAATAAGAAATTCGCTTCTTCTAAGTTTGCTAAGTCTTAACATGCTGGCTGAAGATAAAATCAAAAAAAGTCCCGACCTTGCGCGGGACTTTTTTTTATGCCTGAATAAACCCAATATTTGATTTTCTTTTGCCTTAACCGCAGAATGGAAATTTCGCTCAGAGCTTTTATAAACTACGCCGATGAAAAATATTATTCTTTTCGACCCTGAAACGCGTAATCAATTACTGCCTTTCACTTTTACGCGTCCTGTCTGCGAACTTCGCGTAGGAATTCTGACGATCCGTGAAAAATGGGAATTGTATCTGAACGCCCGGGGATCTTTTATCACGCAGGATTATCTGACGGATAAATTTCCTATTCAAATTGAAGCGGATAATTATATCATCAACGGCTCCATTTTACCTACAAAAAAGTTGTGCGATCAGATTATTGCGCTCGGAAATAACGAAGCAATATTGCATAAAGGGGATCTAATTGCAGCCAGGATCAACGAAACTCAGTTTTTGAACCTAATCCATGAAAATGAAATCGACGAACTAAAAGGAAGCGAAGTAATATCTCCCGACTTTTTACAGATAACGCATACCTGGGATCTAATTAAGCATAATCCGGCGGCCTTGAAAAGCGATTATGCGGCGATCACCAAAATCAGGAAATCCGAGCCGCTTAGCGTTTCCAATCGGCTGATCGGCGATCCTTCTCAATTATTTATAGAACCCGGCGCCAGCATGGAATGCGCCATTTTGAACGTTATCGCCGGGCCAGTTTATAACGGGCGGGACGCCGAAGTGATGGAAGGTTGCCTGATCCGGGGCGGCTTTGCGCTCTGTGCGCATTCGACGTTAAAAATGGGCGCTAAAATTTATAGCGATACCGTCGTAGGGCCTTATTCAAAATTAGGCGGCGAAGCGGGTTCCTGCATCCTCATGGGGTATTCCAACAAAGCGCACGAAGGATATCTGGGCGGATCGGTCCTGGGCGAATGGTGCAATTTAGGCGCCGATACCAATACCTCCAACCTGAAAAATAATTACGAAGAGGTCAAACTTTGGGACTACGACAAAAGGTCGTTTGTGAAAACAGGCATGCAGTTTTTGGGCCTGATGATGGGGGACCATTCCAAATGCGCGATCAATACCATGTTCAATACCGGCACGGTAGTGGGCGTTTCTGCCAATATCTTTGGCTCTGGCTTTCCGCGCAATTTTATTCCTTCTTTCAGTTGGGGCGGGGCGGCCGGTTTTTCTACCTACCAGTTTGAAAAAGCCTGTCAGACGGCAGAGCTGGTCATGGCGCGCCGGAACCTGATGTTCGATCAGGAAGAACGCGATATATTAAGCCACGTGTTTGAACAAACCGCCGGTTTCCGGGCCTGGGAGAATACGCGCCA
This sequence comes from Chitinophagales bacterium, assembly GCA_038230555.1. GTDB lineage: Bacteria > Bacteroidota > Bacteroidia > Chitinophagales > Saprospiraceae > JAAFJT01. Next base: position 16,916 of record JBBRMZ010000021.1, on the reverse strand, counting down.
AATATAAAAGGGTTGATCTCGAAAGAGTAGGGGAGGAGTTAGGAACGTTTTGCTTCATTTAAAAATTATCCGCTTGAAACAGCCTGCCTGGAAACGCCTGTTGAGTTATGCGACGCCTCTGACGCTGGAAACCAGTCAAAGCGATTATAACCCGCTGCTGCGCGTCGCGCTGAAACGCGGCCAATATCAGTTGCTTTCCGCTAACGCCATTTATTCTTATGGCGCCATGTACGACAACTTTGTGAAGGCCTTTCAAAGAATAGATATTAAAAACCGAACCGTTGAAGACGTCCTGATACTCGGTTTCGGTCTGGGGAGCATTCCTTATATGCTGGAAAAGGTGTTCGACCGTAAATATTATTATACAGCCGTAGAGATTGACGCCGAAGTGCTCCATTTAGCCAATAAATACGTCGTGCCCGATCTAGATTCTTCGATCAATTTTATAGTCTCCGACGCGCAAAGTTTTGTCGCCGTTTGCGAGGAACAATTTCAATTGATCTGCATGGACGTTTTTCTTGACGATAAAGTGCCGGAAGAACTTCAGGAAGAAGACTTTTTAGAAGACGTCAAAAGATTACTCGCTCCCGGCGGTATTTTGCTGTATAATAAATTAGCCTACCGTGAGCCGGATAAAAAAGAAGCTCTTCATTTTTTAGAAACCCGGTTTTCCACAGTTTTCCCCAAAGCGGGTTTTATGGATGTCGACGGTAATTTTATTTTGGTCAATGATCAGGCTTTCATTATAAAAAAAGGCGGATAGGCGCCGCGTTCGCTGAAAATGTACGGGTTCCATTCCCTTAAACAATTGCAGTTGCTTATCTTTGCGAATCAAAGGTACGGTTTCCTTATCCATTCATTTTTTAACGCTCTCTCGAATAATGGCTTCTATTAATATTTATCTCCGTTTTGCGCTGATTGCCGTTTTTTTACTGGGCGGCCTCGGCTTAGCGTTTGCCGTCAGTTTCTGGTATGCCCTTCCGCTTATTTTGATCGGGCTGGTTTTACTGACCGGTTATTTTTTACTCGGCACGGTTCAATCTTCTGCCTTGTTTATTCAGGCTGCCGATATTGACGGGGCTGAAAAAAGGCTCGCGCTGACTTATATGCCGCAATGGTTGTTCAAACCCAACTGCGCGGCCTATTATATGTTAAAAGGAACCATCTGCGCGCAACGGCAGGACTACGAAGGCGCTGAAAAATATTTTATGCAGGCCCAGCAAACCGGGCTCTCTTCAGATAACGAACGCGCCATGATTTATTTGTCGCTCGCCAACTTCCGCGCTCAAAAAAACAACTGGGCGGGCGCCGAAAACTATATGCGCCAACTCCGCGAACTGAAAATTACGGAACCGACCATCAAGGAACAAATGAAGGAAATGGAAAAAGCCATGAAGCAGCGCGGGCAGGTAAACGCTCAACTGCGTCAGGGGTTTAGGGGGTTCACTCCGGGGGGGAAAAGGCCGAGACCAAAGATGAGGTAAAAAAGAGTCAAAATATTATTTCTCTTAAATCATTTTATCTATTATAGCTGCTTCGAATGAACAATGATAAAAAAATAGAGCAGCCCTTAGCTGAAGTCTTCGGATTTCCCATTGATAATGAAACTGAAAGGGCAAAACGATATAAAGAAGGCAAACTCTGTCCTTTTAATAACGTTGTCTCTAATTGCACGAAGAATAGTATAGATTTTCCGTTGGGTGTCTGTAGCCTATATCATAAAGAGAAACCTGTTATTATTTGTCCAGTTCGATTTAGAGAAGATTGGACCATTATTAGCGACGCTGCAGGTTTTATTTTTGACGATAAAGTCGCTTGGACACAGATCGGGGAGGTAAGATTAAAAGATAAACACGGAAAACCGGCAGGGAATATTGATTATGTGCTCGTCTCTTATGACGATAAAGGACAAATATTGGATTTTGGATCGTTGGAAGTACAGTCCGTATATATTTCCGGGAATTTGACAGGGCCTTTTTCCGCTTATTTAGAAGATCCTTCTCCTGATTTTACCTGGAATAAGGCGTTGAAATATCCAAAACCAGATTACCTATCTTCTTCTAGAAAAAGACTCATTCCTCAAATAATTGCTAAGGGCTCTATTCTGAAACAATGGAATAAAAAACAAGCCGTTGCTTTGCAGGCCAGTTTTTATAGTACGCTGCCGGTTCTTCCAGAATTTGAAAAATCGGAGTCTGATTTTGCTTTTTTTCTTTATGATCTTATACCCGATGAAAAATCTAAGGTTCTATCGCTAAAATTGCATAAAGTTGTTTATACAAAATTTGCCAATGCTTTAGAACAAATTGCTAAATTTGAAGCAGGATCGGAAAGTCAATTTACAGAATTATTGCAGAAAAAACTTGACGCAAAAAAAGAGGGAAAATTTTATATGGACGATTATGAAAACATAGTAGTTGAATGAAGAATCAAATGGCTATATTTGAGTCAGCCGAACAAGAAATCAAACAATTAATTATTAATGTGGCGTCCGTTCCGCAACGTAGCCCTTTTCGCTATCCCGGAGGAAAAACATGGCTGATTCCAACTGTTCGACAATGGTTAAAGCAAGAAGATAAAGCAGTTGGAAGGCTAATTGAGCCTTTTGCGGGCGGCGGTATTGTCAGTCTGACGGCGGCATTTGAGAAACTGGCCGTACAAATTATTATGGTCGAGTTGGATAAAGAAATTGGCGCGGTGTGGGAAGTAATACTTAATGGCAAAAATGACTGGCTTGCCGAGAAAATATTCTCTTATCATCTAACATATGAAAATGTTAAAACGTCGTTAGAATCTCTAGACAAAGAACAACAAGACGTCGCTTTTTGCACTATTTTAAAGAACCGGGTTTTCCACGGGGGCATTTTGGCTAAAGGTTCGGGGATGATTAAAAATGGAGAAAATGGGAAAGGTCTTGCGTCCCGGTGGTACCCTAAAACTTTACGGGACCGGATTCTTGCCATTGGACTTGTGAAAGATAAAATAAAGTTTATTTCAGGGGATGCTTTTGAAATTCTCGAACAAAACCTTACCAATAAAGACGATTATTTTTTTATCGACCCCCCTTACACAGTTGCCGGAAAACGTTTATATACTCATTTTGACATTGACCATGAAAAACTATTTAAACTAACCGCTCAGATCAAAGGAAAATATATGTTAACCTACGACGATACCCCCGAAATTAGATGCCTTATTGAAAAATATGGGCTTTTATTTAAAACTATTCCCATGAAAACTACGCTTCATTTTGAAAAAAATGAAATCATTATATCAGATAATTTTCAATGGTTTAAATGATCTAAAACCGGGATAAATATATTTTTCTTCCGAAGAAGAACTGTTATTTAAAATTCGTGTTGTAATAACGAGCAGGGTCGAAACCGATCCCCGCTCGCGACAAAGTTCTGATAATATTTACTCATTAAAACTTATATCCTACAATCAGTTTGATAGCGAACGGCGTGCCCGGCGTAAAATTTAATTCCTCCACCGGCACGGCTTCTCCCCGAAGTTGCGAAGTCGTATCAAACTGCGCTTCGTTCCAGTTGACGTTAAATAAATTTTCCATCGTAACCCCTATCTTATAATGGTTTTTCTTATAAAATAAGTTGGCGTCGACCACCGTATATCCCCTGGTAATGACTGCATTGGTCTCAACGGCCGCGCGAGGCCCTAAATATCGGTAACGTAAGGAACCTTCCCATCCTTCAGGAAATCTAAAAGTTAAACTGCCCGTACTGGTAAAGGTCGGCGCTAAAGGGATCAGGTTATCTTTCGGTAATATCGGGCCGAACAATTTCTTGGTCAGGTTATTTTTAGATAAATTGACGTCGAAATCGGCAAACAACCATTTAGTCAGGCCAGACCGGATACCCGCGTCTAAACCAATCCTTCGGGTGGTACCGTTATCGGCGGTAACGCCGTCGTCTCCGTTAAAGACCAGTTCATTTTGCAATTCCATCCCCCAAAGCGCGGCAGAAATGATCGTGCCGGGTCCGAAAGGATGCAACTGCGTTCCAATTTCGGCGGCAAAAGCGGAAGGTAAACGATGTTTAATGTCCGAAGTCAACTGTACTTCCGCCCGCGCGTCGTTGGAATGAAAACCTTCTCCAGCGTTGAAGAAAAATTTAGCTTCTTTGGACGGCGTGTAGATCAAGTTAAATTTTGGCGCGACCTGCACCTGGTAATTTGTGCCGGTATAATTCTGTTGAATCGAGTCGGATGGCAGTAAATCCGTAACGTTAAAATAGATATAATTAAATCGCAAACCAACCTCCGCAGACCATTTGGGACTCAGTGGGTATTCATCCTTTACATAGACGCCTACATTGGTTTCTTTAATAAAAGAATGAGCAATGGTATTCAAATATTGCTGCGCCATAACGTGGTTATTTCTATTTTCAATATCGTCGTAGCGAACCATACCGCCGATTGTAAATTTATTTTTATCGCTCGTATAGGTTTGTTTCAAATTGAGGCCGACTACTTTCCGGTCGTCGGTTTGATGGATTTCGTCGCCGTTGACCATATCGTCCCTGTAGAAAGTAAAATCAGAGAATAAGCTAAATGCGTAGTGGAAAGCGTATGCCTGCGCTTCAAATTTAGACGAGCCGGCCAATTTCTTGTAGGTAAGGCTAATATTTTCCCGATTCGTATGGCCTCCTTCGGTCGGATCTTCGCTTCCATACCGGGTTATGGAGCCGTCCGCTACCGCCCTTTCCGGAATTTGTCCGGAGGCGTTCCAATGTGAATTAAACGCGGTCAATAATAAAGTCAGCGACTGGTCGTTCCCCAGATCAAAAATGGTCTTAGAATTGACGCTTTCCCGGCTGAATTTTTGATCGCGGATAAAATAGCTTGGCGAGTAAATATTCTCCGCCACGACGTAGGAAGATATTTTGTCGTTGGTAATCGGAAGCTGGTACATGATCAATTCCCTTGAATGCGCAAAAGCCCGGTTGGAAGTCACGCTGCCTATTTCCACCTGCACTAAATTGCTTTCCAACTTATCTAAGGTTTTAAACAATACCGCTCCCCCGGTAGCGAAATCGCCTAGCTCGGCAAAATAAGTTCCCTTAAAAACGTCGATGGTTTTGACGGCTTCCGGGATGACAAAATGCAGATCCATATAACCCTGGCCGTGACCGTGCGATGGCATATTCACCGGGATTCCGTCGACAAATCCGGCTATGTCGGTGCCGTGATCGCAGTCGAATCCGCGGATGAATGTTTGTTCCGCTTTCCCGCCGCCCGCATGCTGCGCCACAATGACGCCCGGAATGGCGCGCATCATATCCTGCGCCGAATTGCGCGGACGCATATCAAAATCCAGCGCGTTCAGCACGGTGGAGGAGGCGGCGGAGCGCGGCTTATCGGCTACGATCAGAGCTTCCGGCAAACTCATCGTGCTAAATTTGAGCTCGATGGTCATGTTTGTAGTTTTGTTTTCCTCGATCGTCACCGGAACATGCTGAGGCTTGTAGCCGTCTTTTTCCAAGACAGCCATTTGCCTTCCAACAGGAACATCCCTGACTTCAAATACACCCATTTCGTTGGTAACGCCGGTTGCGTTTTCAATAGTCACCTTTACTCCCGCAATCGGGATGGACGTCAGTTGGTCCAGCGCTTTTCCTTGTAAAACGCCGACGGCGACGGGCGCCGACACAGCTAAAAAAGGAAGTAATATTAAAAATAGTATAGTAAAATTTCTATTCTTCATCTTGACAGAATTTTAAGCCAGAATTTGTTAAAGATTTAATTATATAAATAAATAGCAAATAAATAATATAAGAAACTTTTAGATATACAATAAACTTTCGTCCTTGTAATCATACAAAGTTCGGGCTCCCTGGAATATTTTCATGCCAGGCGAGCAGACGCATAGCTGGGTTTAGATTTAAAGTAAGCGACTGCCTTTAAAAATAGAAACCTGCGTTGAATAAGTCGTTCAACGACTTACAGTTTAATAAAAACCTTAAATGGAAAACAGGCGCCGCCTGAAAAGCATCGCTTATAAGCAACCTTAGGTCATTCCCTGACCAGGAATAGCATGGCTTACCTAAGCGAGTCCGGGACGTAGAAATAGACGGCCTGTCGGCCTGTCAAATAGACGGGTCTGGAGGAGGCAAGAAAATGGAAGAAAAGATATTTTTATAATCAAAGGACCAGTACGCATTCAGTTGGTTACTTTTTGCGCCTGCAAATAAAGAGGTAAGTATATGCGAATCTTGAGGCGCGATATGCGCTGTTAAAATATCTTTTCCGAAAACCGGGGAAGTGGAAGCGGGAGCATTTGAATGGTTATCGTCTTGTTGGGCGGCCATTTCAGCGCCTACGTGGTGACTGTGCGTATGTCCGTTATGTGCATGTTCAATGTGATCCTGCCAAAAAAAGGCGTGGGCAAAAACGTCGGCTATCAAAGGCGTCAGCGTGTAAGCCGCCGCATTCAGATAGATAACTAAGCAAACCCATGCAAAAATTAGTTTCATCAGATGATCAATATACGAAAAGGAACAAACGGAAAGGAGTTTACGGTATGCTTGTTTCAACTTACGCAATAAATTGAAAGATGGATTTTAGAAATTAACTTTCACAAGTTCGCATCCGTCATGGGAGACGAGCCCTTTTTAAAAACATATTCGCTATTGATTAAATAAGCGCCTCCGGTCGCTACCTGCGCGCCCTGCTTTAAGCCGTCTGTAATTTCGATACGGTCTCCGCTTTCCATGCCTACCTTCACCATTTTATTTTTAAAAGTATTTTTGCCGGTCTGTAACCAGACGGAAGCGCCTTTTTCATCCCTTAAAACGGCGTCAATAGGTAAAGACAAACCGCGCCGGCGCTTGCTTTTTAAGACAACGTATGCCGACATGCCCGGTTTCAGCTGGCCGCCCTGGTTCGGTATGGTCACTCTGATTAAGTTGATTCTTTTATCAGGGTTAATTTCAGGATTTACAAATTCAGATTTCCCTTCTATTTCCTTGCCTATATCAGGGATCTGCACGGTTACGCTTTGATATGCGCTCAATAGAGAAAATTGGCTGGCATATACCTGGGCTTCCGCCCAAAGGGCGGACAGATCCGCTAATTGAACGATGGGGCCGCCTTCGGTTATATATACTCCTTCCTGTACGCTCAACTGAATAATGGAACCGCTTGCGGCGCTGTAAACGGTGGTCGTAAGCGGCGTTTTATGGTTTTTAGCCAGCGCTTCGATCTGGCTTTCACTCATGCCCCATAACAAAAGTTTTGTTTTAGCGCTATTAATGAGCTGGTCGAAATCAATAAGCGATTGATCCAATAACCTTTGTCTTTCCAAAGCCTGCACATATTCCTGCTTGGCGTTATTTAAGTCTTCGCTATAGATTTCCATTAACGGCGTTCCTTTTTCGATATAATCGCCCGCGTTTTTATAATATAATTTCTCGATTCTGCCCTTTACTTTTGAACTGATCGACGTCAGCTTTTGCTGATCGTAATTGATCGTGGCCGTTAAAACTGTTTGGCCGTCTATGTTGCCCCTGCCTATGGTATCCACATGGATAGCGCCCAACTGCATTTGTTGATCGCTCAATTCTACTTCATCGGATTTCGTCGCCGCGCCTTTTTGAACGGGAATTAAGTCCATATTGCAGATAGGGCATGACCCCGGTTTGGACTCCATGATCTGCGGATGCATGGAACAGGTATAAAACACGTCGGTATGAACAGATTCTTTTTTTTCGGGTTTGCAGGAGGCCAGGGTTAGCGTTGCGATTAAACCTGCAAATGGGAAAAGAAGCGTACAGGAGAAAAAAGCCTTCATCGGGAACCCCGAATCTTTCAAAGCCATATTTAATGTTTTACTTTTATGAAACTCTCGCTGTCGGCAAGGTATTGAGCGTTTGCGACAACGGTGTCGCCCGCCGCCAATCCGTTGATAATTTGCACCAAGCCATTTTGCCGGACGCCGGTTTGAATTTTTCTGGCGGTGAAACCGCCGCCCGTTTTTATAAACGTTACTTCGTTCAAACCCAGCGACAGCGTCGCTTCCTGCGGCAGCCAGTTAGCGTTTGTCGCCGCCCCGTAAATATTTGCGCGGACCTGGCTGCCAATAGGAATCTTCAACCGGAAGTTGTCAAAATATACCCTTGCCGTTAAAGTTTTCGTGCCGGGCCTGTAAAAAGGCTCGATAAAATTGATTGTAGCGCTGAATGCTTTTTGCGGCGTCGCTTCAGGAGTGATTTTTACTCGGACGCCAACTTTCACGAGGCCCTGGTTCCCGGGAAAAATATTTAAGACCACCCACGCCTTTGAAGGATTGGTTAAGGAAAATATTTTTTGACCCGCCTGCACGTACATCCCTTCGCGAATACCGAGGGGCGAAGTAGATGATGAGGGCCCCATTGTCTGACCTCCGCCGTCCGCCGTTTCCTGACCGGCTTCGTGAATATGACCCCCGGCGTTTGAATAAACGGGAATAGTTAACGACGCTTTCCCCGTTTCGATCAGCGTTTGCAATGACGCTGCTTCCATGCCAAGCAACAGCAGTTTTTGTTTGGCCGCTTCAATCAAAGAGGTATTGGAGGCGTCGGTCTTTAAAAGAAATAAAAGGTTTTGTTGCGCGGTCGCTACCTCAGGGCTATAAAGATCCATAATCTTATCGCCCGGACGGATCATTTGGTAACGGTAGCGAACATATAATTTTTCAATTCTTCCGGATACCTTGGCCGATATAGTCGCTAATTGACGGGTATCGTTTTGCACGACACCCAACGCTTCAACGGCAAACGCTTCAGCGCTTTTTCTAAGCGTGGTGACGGGTATGGAAGAAATGACAAATTCGTTCGTCGGCTGCAATAAATCCGCTAATTGAACGTCGCTTATTTTTTTGGCGTTATCTATTTTCTTTATTAAATCCATCCCGCAAATGGGGCAGGCGCCCGGCGCGTCCCTAATGATCTGAGGGTGCATGGAACAGGTATATAATTGTTTGCCTTCTGCGACCTCAGGATTGTTATGCGTCTCGCTTTTTGTATGTTTGCAGGAAGCGCCAGTAACGGTAAGTAACAAGCTAAAAAGACTAAACCATAGATAAGCGCTATATTTTATATATAACATAACAACCTTATTTTAATTAATCTACATTAGAAAATTCATCATTCATCATTCATCATTCATCATTTCCTACGTCAATTTTTCCGAATTTTCTGAGCTCGTACTCTTTGGTCATTAGAAAGATTAAGGGAGTGACCAATAATATATGCGTTGCAGAAGTTAACACGCCCCCTACCATAGGAAGCACAATCGGTTTCATCACGTCGCTTCCTACCCCCGAGCTCCATAAAATAGGTACTAAGGCGAACAAGGAAACGCAAACCGTCATAATCTTTGGTCGCAATCTTTTGGCGGCCCCGGCAATAACATACGCTCTTAAGTCCTCATTTGTAATGGATTCTTTTGAATTACCTTTTAGCGCGACCAATTGTTGCATGGCGTCGTTCAGGTAAATGACCATGACAATACCCGTTTCAACCGCCAAACCAAATAAGGCGATAAACCCGACCGCCACCGCGACCGAAAGATTGACGCCCCAGAAATAAATCATGAATGCGCCGCCGATTAAAGCAAACGGTATGGAAATCAAACTGAAAAAAGCCTCCCGGACAGAATGGAAAGCAAAATACATAGAGATAAAAATAATGAGCAGCACGACTGGTAAAATCAGTTTCAGCGTTTTCTCGCTTCTGATCAGGTTTTCATATTGGCCGCTCCATTCAATAAAATAGCCTTTGGGTAATTTATTGATCATTTTTTCCAGGTTCGCTTTTGCATCTTCGACCGTTCCGCCCAAGTCCCGTTCTCTTACATTAAACAGAACGGCGCCCCTTAATAAAGCGTTTTCAGAATTGATCATGGGCGGACCAGAAGTAATTTTTATATCGGCTACTGCTTCTAACGGAATGGGACCGGCGTTCTTGGTTTGCACCTGCAGAGATTTGATAGCTTGCAGGTTGTTTCTAAAATCCTGTCCAAACCGGGCGTTGACGGAAAACCGCCGTCTTCCTTCAATCGTGGTAGTGAGTTTCAAACCGCCCAAAGCGCTTTCAATCACGGCATTGACGTCGTCCACGCTCAAATCATACCGTCCGATTTCATCCCTTTTGATGATAATATCAATGTATTTGCCTCCCGTGATGGGTTCGACATACAGGTCCTTAATCCCTTTGACGTCCTGCAAGGCGGTTTTTATCTTTTGTGCAAATGCATTGATCGTGTCTAAATTTTGCCCGTATACTTTCACGCCTACGTCCGTCCGGATTCCCGTGGAGAGCATATTGATCCTGTTGATAATAGGCTGCGTCCATCCGTTCGTAACGCCGGGAATCTGGAGTTTGCCGTTCAACTCGTTGATGATTTCTTCTTTGGTCAGCCCCGCCCGCCACTCGTTTTTGGGTTTCAAAATCACCATGGTTTCTATCATACTAATCGGCGAATTGTCGGTAGCGGTATTGGCCCGCCCGGCTTTCCCCAAAACATGGGCTACTTCAGGAACCGACTTGATTAATTTGTCCTGCACCTGCAATATTCTTTTTATTTCCGAATTAGAAACGTCGGGCAAAGTAACGGGCATAAAGAGTATAGAACCTTCGTCTAACGGAGGCATAAATTCTTTCCCTAATCTCAATACCAAAGGAATACTGATTAGTAATGCAATGATGTTAATCGCTATGGTAGTTTTTCGCCATTTTATACATGCCCTGATGATTGGCTCATAAACGCGCCCAAGAAAACGGTTGACAGGGTTTGCGTTTTCGCTCCTGAACCGGCCTTTCATAAAAAAAGAGATCAGCACAGGCGCTAAGGTAAGTACCAAAAGCGCGTCAACCAGCATAATGAACGTTTTCGTATAAGCCAGCGGCCCAAACAATTTTCCTTCCTGGCCGGTCAGCATAAACACCGGAAGAAAAGAAGCGATGATGATCACAGTAGAAAAAAATACCCCCCTGGAAACCTGTTTGCTGGATTCCTCGATGATCCGTATCCGTATATCTTCGGGTATTTTTGCTTTTCTATTTAAAGGATTATTTTGCCACTCCGAAAGGTTTCGATAAGCATTCTCGCTCATAATGATTCCGTTATCCACGATCACCCCAATAGCGAGCGCGATACCCGTTAACGACATAATATTGGAGGACAGCCCAAAAGCGTTAAGTAAAATGAAACTGACGGCAATGGTGACAGGAATTTGGATAATGATGCTTAACGCGCTTCGCCAGTGAAGCAGAAACAGAGCTACAATGATGCAGACAATGGCAATTTCTTCTATGAGCTTGCTTTTAATAGTTTTAATAGCGGCTTTGATCAAAGCGCTCCGGTCGTAAGCTATTTTAAACGTGACCCCTTCAGGCAGGCCTTTTTCTACGTCCTTCATTTTTTCTTTTACCGCTTGAATGACTTTATCCGCGTTTTCGCCGTACCGCATGACTACAATGCCGCCTACCGCTTCGCCCGCCCCATTTTCATCAAATATCCCCAATCGCAGGTCGGAACCCATTTGCACGCGGCCAATATCTTTGAGCCTGACGGGGATGCCGTTATTATTGGTTACTTCAATGTCCTCGACGTCTTCTCTGTTTTTTATATATCCCAACCCCCGGATAATATAAGCCATATCCGACATTTCAAACTTCCTGCCGCCCACGTCGTTGTTGTTGGCTTTTACCTTCCCCATGACGTCCATCATAGAGAGATTATAGAACTGAAGTTTCAGCGGATCTATAATGACCTGGTATTGTTTTTCAAAACCGCCGAAAGAAGCTACTTCGGCAACCCCTGGAACCGTTTGCAGGCCAAATTTTATATACCAATCCTGGATCGCCCGTTGCTCCCCCAGATCCATATTTTTCGCGTTGAGGGTGTACCAGAAAATGTGGCCTACGCCGGTGCCGTCCGGGCCAAGCGTAGGGACGACGCCTTCCGGCAATAAGCGCTGCGCATAATTCAGCCTCTCCAACACGCGCGTACGCGCCCAGTAAACGTCTACATTATCTTCAAAAATGATATAGACAAAACTCATCCCGAACATCGAAGTCCCCCGGATATGTTTGACCTTAGCGATTCCCTGCAGGTTGCTGACCAAAGGATACGTTACCTGGTCTTCCAATACCTGCGGGCTTCTGCCCATCCATTCGGTAAAAACAATGACCTGATTTTCCGACAAGTCGGGGATCGCGTCGATGGGGTTTTTATCGATAGAATATATACCCCATGCAAACAAGCCCCCTGCAATGAGTAATACAATAAACCTGTTGCGCAGGGAAAGCGTTATAAGTTGATGAACCACATTCAGGTTTTTAAATAGGAATGAGTTATGGGTTATGAGCGATAACACTTATTGCTTATAACTACTTCCAATAGGCCTATTATAGCTAATTTTTAAACTCTTCTTAGAAAAAGAAGCTACAATAAGACAGACGAATGGCTTTCGAGCTGTTTAAGCGCTTATTTTTGGCGGTAGCCAAATGGAAAGAAAAACGGAGTTCGGTAATACCTGGCGGTAATACCAGTCTGCTTTTTTGGATAAGGAAAATACAGGATATGTTATTTTCAGAAAGATGGCAGAAGCAGGCAGGGCACTCATCGAGAAAACTACCGGGCAGCAGCGCCCTTTATCGCCGCAAGTTCCGCCGCAGTTTTTATCCTGATTAGTTTGATTGGTTTGGCTGGTTTGATTACTTTGAGCGCAACAGGCTTTTGGATGAACGGTTTTTTTGATTTCTTTTTTACAACAATCTTTAGAGCAGGCACACGCTAAGGTATAAGACGCGGAGGCAAAACAAAAAACCAACGTCAAGGCTGAAAGAAGTAAAAAATAGCGAGTCACCCTCATTGCCTTTATAACTGCAAATGTCTTTCTTTTGTTTCGCCCGGCGGATAAGTTATATGAAAATAGGAGGCTATTTTTTTACCCTTAACATACTTGCATTTATGGCCACGATCACCGTGCTCAGCGTCATTAATACGGCGCCGGCAGCCGGGCTCAATAAAATACCCTGCCTGTATAAGACGCCCGCCGCTAACGGCAACGCCACGACATTATAGCCGGTAGCCCAGATCAGGTTTTGAATCATTTTGCGGTAGGTAGCTTTACCAAATAAAATCAGGCTTACAATATCCTTAGGATTGCTGTTGACTAAAACGATCCCCGCCGTTTCTGCCGCTATATCGCTCCCACTTCCGACGGCAATACCCACGTCCGCCTGCGCAAGGGCGGGCGCGTCGTTGACGCCGTCGCCAGTCATCGCCACAAACTCGCCTTTGCCTTGCAGCGCTTTTATTTGCTCTAATTTCTGATGCGGCAAAACTTCGGCAATAAAGCTATCCATGCCCAGGGACTCGCTGACGCTTTTGGCAACTTTTTCGTTGTCTCCGGTCAACAGGATGGATTTGATGTGGTTTTCTTTCAAGATTTTAATCGCTTCCGCCGATTCAGGCCGTATCTCGTCCGACAAAGCTATATAGCCAGCCAAAGCGCTGTCGATAATTAAAAAGACCACCGTTTCCGTGTCATTGGTCGTAAAACCTTCTGGAACGGCAATATTATTTTCTTTCAAATACCCCGGGCTAACGACCCTGATCTTTTTACCTTCCACAGTAGCTACAACGCCTTTACCGGTAATGGCGTTGAAATTTTCCGCAGGCGGAATGGCAACGGATATATCCTTTGCTTTTTGCAAAATACCGGTCGCAATAGGATGCTCCGATTTTTGTTCCAAAGCGGAGGCCAGTCGAATGATCTCCTTTTCGTCCATACCGTTTTGCAGCGAAACGATCTTGGAAACCTCAAATTTTCCTACGGTCAGCGTTCCGGTTTTATCAAATACGATGGTCGTGATTTTCCGGGCGTTTTCAAAAGCCGTCCTGTTCTTGATCAACAGCCCGTTTTTTGCCGATAAAGCGGTGGATTTGGCTACCACCAAAGGAACCGCCAACCCTAAAGCGTGCGGACAGCAAATAACAATGACTGTAACCATTCTCTCCATGGCAAAAGCCAAAGTCTGCCCCGTTAAATACCAGTATAAAAAGGTGGCAATACCGGAAACAATGGCGATCAGGGTTAACCATTTTGCCGCAGTATCCGCTAATAACTGCGTTTTAGACTTCGATTTTTGGGCGTCGTCCACCAATTTGACGACCTGCGAGAGGTAAGAATCTTTTGCGGCATGGGTGACGGTCACTTGAATAGAACCGTTGCCGTTAATAGACCCGGCAATGACTTTAGCGCCTTTTACTTTTTGTACCGGTTTGGATTCGCCGGTCAGCATCGACTCGTTCAAATAACTTTCGCCCTCCAGGATGAGACCATCCGCCGCCACTTTTTCGCCCGGTTTTACGAGGATGACGTCGTTCGGTTTCAGCGTATCCGTCTTGACGTCGTGAACCATACCGGGCATAACCATGTGGGCGTCTGAGGGCATTAATTGAACCAATAATTCCAGTTCTCTCGACGCCCCCGCCACAGATTTCATTTCTATCCAATGCCCCAACAGCATAATGAGGATCAGCGTGTCCAGTTCCCAAAAAAAATCCATCCCCGCCAAACCAAAAACAATGGCGACACTATACGCATAAGCCACCGTAATAGCAAAACCAATCAAAAACATCATTCCCGGATTCCTGGCTTTTATTTCCTCTACCCATCCTTTTAAAAAAGGCCAACCGCCATAAAAAAATACGACGGTCGATAAAGCAAATAAAATATAGGAAGACCCCGTAAACTGCCAGTCGACGCCCATAAAACGCTGTATCATCCTGGATAACCCCATGATCGGGATACTCAACGCCAATACCACGTAGAACCGCTTTTTAAAATCGGCGATCATCATGGCGTGATGGTTATGACCTTCCATACCCATGGAAGGATTTGCGCCGTGTTGCATGGCGCTGTGGTCCATAGCGGAATGATCCATGGCCGGTTTTTTTTCGGGCGCTGCTATATCTGGTTGTTTATTTTCCATTTAGTCGTCATTTGTATTGGGTCGTCCGGGAAATTCGAGATGAAGAGATTCTAAATGTTCCGTGAGGATTTTCGCTACCGCAAAATTGCGGTACCACCGTTTGTCTGCCGGTATGATCTTCCATTCAACATCGTTGGTTTTGTCCATCACGCGGTCATAGAGCGCCGCGTACTCGTCCCAATGTTCGGCAACCGACTCGTCGCCGGGGTCATATTTCCATTTTTTATGCGGCTGCGTCAGCCTTTCCTTGATGCGGATTTGTTGTTCTTCCTGCGAAACGTGCAGGAAAAATTTAAGTATATGGACGCCGGACGACTCCAGGTGTCGTTCCAGCGCGTTAATTAAATCATACCGCTGTTTTAGTTCCTCTTTTGAAATCGTATTATTCATAACGGGTACAAGAATATCCTCGTAGTAAGAACGATTGAACACTTCGATCATTCCTTTGGCGGGAAAATGCGGATAAACGCGCCAGAGAAAATCATGCGCCTTTTCTTCCTCGGTCGGTTGTTTAAAAGGTTTTACATTTACGCCCATCGGGTTCATCGAAGACATTACATGACGAACTGTCCCGTCTTTCCCGGAGGTATCCAGACCTTGAAAAACAAGGAGTAACGCAAAGCGACCGTCGGCATAAAAAATGTTTTGCAGATCAAACAGCTTTTCGCGGAATTTCTGTAATCCGTCTTCGCAATCCTTTTTTGAAAATGTTTCGAGCGGGGTGGCGGGGATATTCTTTAGTTTAGTCATTAGAAGTTGTATTACTTAATATCAATATGCTTCAACTTTACAAAAGCGAGGCGGCGGCCTCGTCTAAAAACCATTGTACTTCTCCCTCTGCCGGATGAATGAGTTGAGCGGGGTATTTTTCTGCGTTATGGACGTCTTTCAAAACATGAAATACGGCTTCCGCTTTTTCTTTTCCATAAACGAGGAAGGCAATATGTTTTGATTGGTTAATGATCGGCGCGGTCATGGTAATCCGGTAACCGTTTTGTTCGGCAATAAAAACGGCTTTTATGGTTGCAGCGGGTTCGGCAAGTACGGAAGTAAACGGGAATAAAGAGGCGGTGTGGGCGTTCGCCCCCAGTCCCAATAATACGAGATCAAAACGAACGGGGGTGTGTTTGAAATGAGCGCGAATGGTTTCATTATATTTTTTTGCCGCTTCATCGGGGGACAGCATTGTATCAACTTTAAAAAATTGCGATCCGGAAATTTTCAGCGGCTCCAGCAACGATTTTTGAATCATACGCGCATTGCTTTGCGGATCGTCTTCGGGAACATACCTTTCATCGCCGAGGAAAAAATTTACTTTACTCCAAACAACTTGGTTTTTATACTCATCGGTTGATAAAAGTTCGTACAGTTTTTTTGGAGAGTTCCCTCCCGCTAACGCAACATTAAACGCTCCTTTTTCTTCTATGGCCTGGCGGGCTATTTTTATACAATACACGGCAAGCGCGGAAAGTAATTCAGGTTCGGTTTTAAAAATATTTATTGGCATGCTTATTGTATTTTGTTGACGATGGGATTTAAAAACCAATGAAAGCCGTCAAGCGCAATCAACCTCTCTGCCGCTTCAGGTCCGGTTGAACCTGCGGCATAATTGGGGAAGTCGTCGCTTTTTTCAGATTCCCATGCATTCAATATCGGCGTCACAATTTCCCATTCCGCTTCCGCCTGGTCGGCGCGGACGAATAAAGTCTGGTCTCCCGACATGATCTCCAGCAGTAGCGTTTCATACGCTTCGGGAATTTCTTTGACGGCGGCGGCGGTATAGTCGAATACCATATCAATGTTATCCAGCCCCATGTCAAGACCAGGTCGTTTAGCTTGTAACTGAAGGCGAATGCTCATCTCCGGTTGTATGCTGATATTTAACCTGTTTTGCCGTCCCTTTTTTTTCGCTTC